>JAEWML010000159.1 GCA_023393155.1 Bacillota bacterium | reverse complement strand
TTCCTGAGCTCCGCCAACCCGGAAAAGCACACGGATGGGCCGCACCATAATTCCAAGTTCAACATTGACGAGGATGTGCTGTATATGGGAAGCGCAGCCTTTGTTTCCATTGTGGAGGAATACTTTCATTCCTGATTCCGCATGAGAGAATCTCAAACGTGTGAATACCTAAATAAACAAATCCCCGCAGGAGCCGGGAGGCTCCTGCGGGGAATTTTCGTGTGCAAATCCGTGTGCAATTTTTCAGTTATATTTGGGCGCGAGCTGTTCTGTAATGAATGAACGCGGCTCAATTCGGAACGTCAAAACCGCTGCGGCTCTGACCAAAAAGAAAAGAAGCCTTGATTTCTCAAAGCTTCTTTTCTGGTACGCCGTGAGGGATTCGAACCCCCGGCCTTCTGGTCCGTAGCCAGACGCTCTATCCAGCTGAGCTAACGGCGCGTACCACTGTTTTCAAACAGCTTAGTTATAATAGCATGGCATTCTATAAAATGCAAGCATTTTCTTCTTAAAATTTTCACTTTTTTCCTGGGGCTTGTAATGAGAAAAACGCTATGCTATAATTATCAAAACTTGCAAAGCCCACGGACGCCGGTTGGCTGCGCCGCGACAGAGGCCTTTTGGGGGCGTTGCCCGCAGGAGGCGGTCTGCCCCCGGAAGCCCCGGTAAAGGCACGGGCGGGACCCGGAGAAGGAGCGGCAAACATGGAGATAAAAAATTTTAGAAGCGTTACATTCGGCGGCTTTGATAAAGAGGAAGTCATTCAATACGTACAGAAGACCGCGCAGGAAAACGCGGATGCGCAGGAAACGCTTCGCAAGGACAACAGCACCCTGCGTGAGGAGAACGAGGCGCTGAAAAAGCAGCTTGAAGTCTCCCAGCGGGAGCAGGCGGAAGCGGCCCGGCGCGAAGGGGCGGAGCTGCGGGAGAAAATTCGCGCCCTCACGGCCGAGCTGAATGAGCTGCGTCCCCAAGCCCTATCCTATCAGGAGGTCCGTGCGCAGGTAGGGGATATTGAGTGTCAGGCCCGGCGGCGGGCGGGGGAGCTGGAGACTGCAACCACCACGCGGTTGAACGCCCTGGTGGCCGATATTCAAAAGCAGTATCAGGATTTGGCCGGGGCTTTTGACGTAACCGCCGCGCAGGTCAGCGCGGAGCTGCGGAAAATTGAAGTGAGTCTTTCCCAGCTTCCCAGAGCAATGGATCAGGCGGGCAAAGAACTCAGCGAGCTGGTGTCCGCCACAGGCGGCGAGAAAAAAGTATGATGTGCATAGACAGAGCACTTTCCTATGGGGGGTGCTCTGTTTTTTCATACCTCTAAAAAATTTTTTTGCAACCTAAAACTATTTATATTGACGGATATAGTAAATTTATACGCGGATATTGCTTCTTTTTGCGACGATAAAGTGTAAAAAAAACGGTGAGACGGTTGTGGGGCTTGAAAAAAATAGCCTTGCTTTACAAATTTGAATGCAATATAATGGATTAAAGTATTGTGTGGCGTCTTATTCTTTAGAGCAATACAAAGTCATTGGGAGAGAAGGTGATTAAGGAATGTCACTGGAAGCCATTGAAACCGTCGCCAGGGCGGAAAACGAGAGCAAGGCACGCAAAGCCGCCGCGGAGCAAGAGGCGAGAGAGCGGATCGCCCAGGCAGAAAAGGATGGTCCCGCGCTTCTGGAGCGGATGCGCACAGCATCTGTGCAGGAGGGCAAGCGGCTGCTGCGGGAAGCGGAGGAACGCGCTGAAAAACGGTGCGCAGCGATTCGGGAGGAGGCCGCAAAGGAATGCGAGGCCCTGATCAAGCAGGCGGAGAGCCATATGTCCGCCGCCGCAGAGCGCATTGTTGGAAAGGTCGTGAAGCAGTAAAATGGCCATCGTAAAAATGAAAAAGCTTCGGGTGGTGGCCATGGCGGAGGAACGGGATGAGCTGCTGGGGGAGCTGCTGCGTCTGGGCTGCGTGGAAATCAGCGAGCCGGACGGTCAGTTGGAGAACCTGACCCTGTCCGCGCCGTTGGCCCGAAACGCATGCCCGCTGATGGATACCAAGGGCTCCGTCGCCGACGTAACCACCGCGCTGGGCGCCATCCGGCGGTACGCTGCCGTAAAGGATGGATTGTTTATTAAAAGGAAGCCTGTTAAGGAGTCGGAATTTCACAGCGCCGACTCTGCGGAGCAGGCCAAAGAAACCTGCGAAAAAATCAACGGCTTGCTGGCGCAGTTGTACAATATCCAATGTGATGAGGGGCGGGCCGCGTCTCAAGCCGCCGCCCTGACGCCTTGGAAGGACCTGGATTTTCCGCTGGAGACGCAGGATACGGCCCACGTCGTTTTTCGTATGCTGGTGTGTCCCGCCGCCACGGATGTGGGTGCGCTGCGGGCAGAACTTGGCACTGAGAATCTGGCGGCGGAGCTGTACCCCGTGGGAGCGGACAAAACGCAGCAGTATCTGTTCCTAATCTGTCATCGGGCGGATGAGGCGGCGGCCATGGAAATTTTGCGCCGTGCCAGCTTTAGCGTGGTGACTTTCCCAGATTACATTGGGACTCCCGCTAAAAATCTGGAGGCGATTGCGTGCTGCGTTGAGGAAGCGCGGGCCCAGCAGGAGCGCATCACGGATGAATTGGCCGCCTGCGGCGGTGCGCGGGATGCGTTGCGCCTTCACTCTGACCGCCTGAATACGGAGGCGGCGCAGGACGAGGACGCCCGGCGCATCCTTACCGACGGGACCATTGTCTTTTTTGAAGGCTGGGTCCCTGCGGAAGCGGAGGGAAAGCTTGCATCTTTGCTGGAGAAGCGGGTCTGCGCATGGGAGACTGCCGAGCCCAGCGAGGAGGAGTATCCGGACGTTCCCGTGCAGCTAAAGAACAACTGGCTGACAAAGCCGCTGAACATGGTGACGGATATGTACTCCCTCCCGGCATACGGAAGTCTGGACCCCAACCCGCTGATGGCTCCGTTTTTCATTTTGTTTTACGGGATCATGATGGCAGATATGGGCTACGGCCTTTTGATGCTGCTGGCCTCATCGATTGTGCTGAAAAAGTACAGACCAAAGGGGGGGATGGAGCATTTCTTCGGCCTGATGCGCCTTTGCGGTGTCAGCGTGTTTATCATGGGCGCGCTTACCGGCGGCTTCTTCGGAGACTTTTTGACCCAGCTTGTCGGAATTATCAGCCCAGGCACGGTGTTTACCCTGCCCGCCCTGTTTACCCCGCTGGACGACACGCTGATGATTCTGATTGGATCTATGTGCTTGGGCTTTGTCCAGATTAACGTGGGCATGGCGATCAGCTTTTACAAAAAGCTCAAGCGGGGACAGATGATGGATGCCCTGTGGGAGGAAGTGACCTGGTGGATCGTGTTTCTCGGCGGGGGGCTGGCCGCTCTGGGCGTGACCAAGCTTGTGCTGCTTGTCGGCGGCGTGATGGTGCTGGTTGGCTCCGGCTGGAACGCCAAGGGCTTTGGCAAAGTGGGGGCCGTGTTCGGCTCGCTCTATAACCACGTCACGGGCTACTTCGGAGACATTTTGTCCTATTCCCGTCTGATGGCTCTGATGCTGGCGGGCAGCGTAATCGCGCAGGTGTTCAATACCTTGGGCGCCATCCCCGGCAACGTGGTGGTGTTTCTCATCATCTCTCTGGCGGGCAACGCCCTGAATTTCGCGCTGAACCTGCTGGGCTGCTACGTCCATGACCTGAGACTCCAGTGTCTGGAGTATTTCAACAAGTTCTACGAGGACGGAGGCAAGCGGTTCCGGCCTTTGGAGATTAAAACCAAATATGTTGATATCGTAAAAGAATAAGGGAGGAAACTTACAATGAGTGATTTAGCACAGATGGTAGAACTCCAGCAGAGCCTGACCTTTTTGGGCAGCATCGGCGGTCTGGCTCTGGCGTTGCTGGGCGCGGGCCTGGCGGCGGTTCTTTCGGGCATCGGCTCCGCAAAGGGCACCGGCATTGCCGGCGAGGCGGGCACCGGCCTGCTTTGCCAGGACCCCGGCAAGTTCGGTAAGGTTATGATCCTTCAGGTTATTCCCGGCACGCAGGGCCTGTACGGTCTGGTGGTGTGGTTCTTTGCCATTTTCCGCATGGGGCTGCTCAGCGGGACGCTTCCCGCACTGACGGTGGCGCAGGGCATGCAGTATTTTATGGCCTGCCTTCCCATGGCGCTGGGCGGACTGTTCTCCGCCATTGCGCAGGGCCGCGTGGCCGCAGGCTCCATCAATATTCTTGCCAAGAAGCCGGACGACTGGTCCAAGGGCATGGTGCTGTGCATCACCGTGGAGTTCTATGCCATTTTGTCCTTGCTGGCTTCCATGCTCATGCTGATCAACATTAGCTGATGGCCCCACAGAAAGGGGAGTCGATATGAACGGAATCGAAAAAATCACGGACCGCATCGCCGCCGAGGCGCAGTCGGAAATCGACCGCGTGCTGGCGGGAGCGAAGGCCGAGACGGAGAAAATCTCCGAAAAGTATCGTGCTCAGGCGGACCGTGAGGCGGCGGAGGCCGCTGTGAAGAATGAAAAGGCCGCTGAGGAGTGGGAGGAGCGCCTTGTGAGCGTTGCCCAGATGGAGGCCCGGAAGGACCTGCTGGCCGCGCGGCAGTCTCAGGTGGAGGCCGCCTTTGAACTGGCGCTGAAGACTCTTCGGGACTTGCCGGAGGATCGGTACATTGCCGTGGCTGCGGACCTGCTGGTCCGGGCCGCCGGCGAGGGCGGGGGAGAAGCCGTGTTTTCTCCCGCAGACCGGGAGAAAATCGGCCGGGCCGCAGTGGACGAGGCCAATCGGAGGCTGAATGGAAAGCTGACCCTCTCCGACCAAACAAGACCGCTGAAAGGCGGCTTCATTCTGGTGGACGGCAGCGTGGAGGTCAACTGCACCTTTGATACGCTGGTGCGCCTGCAAAAGGGCGAGATGGCCGGCGAGGTCGCCGCAGTGCTGTTCCCGGAAGGGTAACGAATCAACGAGCTGGGAGGAAGCGCCTTGTCAAATAAAATCAAGGACACCGATTATCTGGTGATATCCGCCCGCATCCGCGCCATGGAGACGGGGCTGCTGACGGGCGAGAGAATGGAGCAAATCCTCTCCGCCCGCAGTGACGAAGAAGTGGTGAAGCTCCTGCAGGAAAACGGATATCCCGACATGAGCCTTGAAAGTCCGGAGGCTATGGACGCGGCGATTACTGCCGCCAGGGAAGAGACTTTACAGGACTTGGGAGACAGTGCCCCGGACAGGAGATATCTGGATATCTTCAAACTGAAGTACGATTACCATAACGCTAAGGCTATTTTAAAGGCGCAGGCGCTGGGGACGAATCCGGATCACATGCTGGCGGATCTGGGCCGGGTTCCGGTGGAGGAGCTGAAGGAAGCGATTACCGGCGGCGACGGCAATCAGCTTCCGCCCCTGCTGGCCTTTGCAATCGCCGAAGGGAAGGCGGTTTTGGACACCACCCGAGATCCCCAGTTGGGGGACATGGTGTTGGACCGCTGGAGATATCGGGACGAGCTGGAGACGGCGAAGGAAACTGGAAGCGAATTTCTTCTGGGCTATGTCCGCATCTCCATCGATGCGGCGAACCTCCGTGCACTGGTTCGGACCATCCGCATGGGCAAGACTGAGGCCTTTTTGGAGGGCGTGCTCTTTTCCGGCGGAAGCGTGGACGAGAGTGAGGTGCTGGAGGTTGCGTGTGACTGCGGAGACAGCCTTGAGGAGCTGTACGCGGGCACGGAGCTGGAGGCTGCTGCAAAGGCCGGCTTTGACGCGCTCAGGGGCGGAGGACTGACGAAGTTTGAAAAGCTGTGCGACGACGCGGTGTCCGGGTATCTTTCCGGCGCACAGATGGTGGCGTTTGGAGAAGCTCCGCTGATTGGCTATCTGGCCGCGCGGGAGACGGAGTATACAAACCTTCGAATTCTTCTGATGGGCCGGGCCGCGGGGCTGGATCCGGAGATTATCCGGGCGCGGCTGCGGACGTAAGGAGTGTGAAAAGATGGCAACGACCTATCGCATCGCGGTGGTGGGGGACTGGGAATCCGTTATGGGCTTTCGGGCCTTGGGGCTGGACACCTATCCTATCTCCGTGCCGGAGGAGGCCCGCAAAAAGATTCACGAGCTGGCGAAAACTGACTGCGCGGTGATCTATCTGACGGAACAGTTGGCGGCGAAGCTGCCGGATGTGCTGGACCGGTACAAGGACGAGCTGCGCCCCGCCGTCATCCTGATTCCCGGACGGGGCGGAAGCCTTGGCATCGGCAGGCGCAACATCCAAAACTCGATTGAAAGGGCGGTCGGCGCCGATATCCTGTGACGCGGGGAAGGAGACTGCGTTCCTGCCAAGAATGCGTCTTTCGTCCAGAGAGCGAATTTATCCTGAAAGAAGGTTGTCTGTTTGAGCGGTAAAGTTGTAAAAGTATCCGGACCGCTGGTGGTGGCCACGGGCCTGTCGGACGCCAATATGTCCGACGTGGTGCGCGTGGGCCCTCAGCGGCTGATCGGCGAAATTCTGACCATGACGGGCGATTCCGCGTCCATTCAGGTCTATGAGGAGACCTCCGGCTTAGGCCCCGGCGCGGAGGTGGTGACCACCGGCGCGCCCATGAGCGTGGAGCTGGGGCCGGGCATGATTGAGGGCATTTACGACGGAATCCAGCGCCCGCTGGAGAAAATCGTGGAAAAGGTAGGCTCCAACATCACCCGCGGCATCGAGGTTCCGGCTTTGGACCATGACAAGAAGTGGGACTTCACACCTGTTGCAAATGTTGGAGATAAAGTGACTGGCGGCGATATTCTGGGCACCGTTCCGGAAACGCCGGTGGTGCTGCACAAAATCATGGTGCCGCCGAATGTCAGCGGCACGGTGAAGAAGATTGAGAGCGGTTCCTTCACCGTTTTGGAGACGGTGGCGGTGCTTGAGACGGAGGACGGACAGACGCTGGAGCTAAGCATGGCTCAGAAGTGGCCCGTCCGCGTGGGCCGTCCCTACCGGCACAAGTATCCCCCCACCCGGCCACTTAGCTCCGGCCAGCGGGTAATTGATACCCTGTTCCCCATCGCCAAGGGCGGCACCGCCGCCGTGCCGGGTCCCTTCGGTTCCGGTAAGACGGTGGTTCAGCATCAGTTGGCCAAATGGTCAGACGTGGACATCGTGGTCTACATCGGCTGCGGCGAGCGGGGCAACGAAATGACCGACGTGCTGCGGGAATTTCCCGAGTTGAACGATCCCCGCACCGGGGAGTCCCTGATGAAACGTACGGTGCTGATTGCCAACACCTCCGATATGCCTGTGGCGGCGCGCGAGGCGTCGGTTTACACCGGCATCACCATTGCGGAATATTTCCGCGACATGGGCTACGACGTGGCGGTTATCGCCGACTCCACCTCCCGCTGGGCCGAGGCGCTGCGCGAGATGTCCGGCCGTTTGGAGGAGATGCCCGGCGAGGAGGGCTATCCTGCGTATTTAAGCTCCCGTCTGGCCCAGTTCTACGAGCGGGCGGGCAGCGTGGAGTGCATCGGTTCCGGCGAGCGCCGGGGCAGCCTTACCGCCGTGGGCGCGGTGTCGCCTCCGGGCGGCGACCTGTCCGAGCCGGTATCGCAGGCCACCATGCGGATTGTCAAAGTCTTCTGGGCGCTGGATTCGTCTTTGGCCTATAAGAGGCATTTTCCGGCCATCAACTGGCTGAACTCCTATTCGCTGTATCTGGACTCCCTGAAGCCCTGGTTTGACGAAAATTTGGGCGAGAGCTTCATGAAGGACCGGAGTCAGGCCATGAGCATTCTGCAAAGCGAGGCCAGCCTGAACGAAATCGTCCAACTGGTGGGCAAGGACGCTCTGTCTGCCAACGACCAATTGACGCTGGAGACTGCCCGCATGATCCGGGAGGACTTTTTGCAGCAAAACGCTTTCACGGATATCGACGGCTATTCCAGCTATGACCGGCAGAAGAAGCTGCTGGCTATTATTCTGCGCTACGATTTGCTCTGCCGGGAGACCATCGCCGGGGGGGCGGATGCCGCGAAGTTATTCGAAATTCCGTCCCGGGAGAGCATCGGCCGCGCCAAGAGCGTGCCTGCGGAGGAATACGAGGCGGCGTACGCCGCCATGGAAGAGGCCATGACACAGGAAATCGCGGCGATTGCCGCCCAGGGAGGTGAGGACTGATGATTAAGGAATACCGCACCGTAGAACAGATTGTCAGCCCTCTGATGATGGTCCGGCAGGTAGAGGGCGTCACCTATGACGAGCTGGTGGAGGTAGAGCTGCAAAACGGCTCCGTCCGTCAGGGCAAGGTGCTGGAGGTCAACGGCGATACCGCCGTGGTTCAGCTGTTCGACTCTGCCGCGGGTATCAATCTGGCGCAGTCCAAGGTCCGTTTTCTGGGCCACCCGCTGCGTCTGGGCGTTTCCGCAGATATGCTGGGCCGCGTGTTCAACGGCATGGGCGAACCTATCGACGGCGGCCCCGCGATTCTGGCGGACGAGTACCGCGATATCAACGGTTTGCCCATGAACCCCGCCGCCCGGGACTACCCCAACGAATTTATTCAGACCGGCGTATCCACCATCGACGGACTGAACACGCTGGTCCGCGGGCAGAAGCTGCCCATTTTCTCCGGCTCCGGCCTGCCCCATGCGAATTTGGCGGCGCAGATTGCCCGTCAGGCCAGAGTGCGGGGCGACGAGGCGTCCAACTTCGCGGTGGTATTTGCCGCCATCGGCATCACCTTTGAGGAGTCCGAGTTTTTCGTCAGCGAGTTCAAACGCACCGGCGCCATCGACCGGACCGTGCTGTTTTCAAACCTTGCCAACGACCCCGCCGTGGAGCGCATTTCAACGCCCCGTATGGCCCTGACCGCAGCGGAATATCTGGCCTTTGAAAAGGATATGCACGTGCTGGTCATCCTGACGGACATCACCAACTACGCCGAGGCGCTGCGCGAGGTTTCCGCCGCTAAGAAAGAGGTCCCCGGCCGCCGGGGCTTCCCCGGGTATCTGTACAC
>JAEWML010000129.1 GCA_023393155.1 Bacillota bacterium | reverse complement strand
CCGGGGCTGAACAAGCTGCTCACCGAGGCGGAAAATAACTTCTGCGCATACAGCCTGAGCGCGTCCCACCGCCACACGCCCGAGATTGAGCAGAACATCGCCTACATTACCGGCCGGGACACCATGAAGCCGGAAACCTGGCAGTACATTAATTTCCAGCCCCACCTCCTGCCCCAGGTCCGCGGTATTGAGGTCACCATTTACGCCACGCTGGACCGGGATTTTACCAACGACGAGCTCTATCAGATGTATTCCGAGTTTTACAAGGACGAGCCCTTCGTCATGGTCTTCCCCGCCGAACAGCCCGTGCAGACCAAATGGGTTTACGGTACGAACCTGTGCGCCATGACCCCCGTGTATGACGCGCGGACCCACCGCCTGATTGTCAGCTCCGTCATCGACAACATCGGTAAGGGCGCGGCGGGCCAGGCCATTCAGAACATGAACCTCATCATGGGCCTGCCGGAGACCACCGGCCTTCTGGTCCCGCCCATGTATCCCTAATTTTATAAGTTTGCTTCCCATTCATATTCAGAGAGGAGTCATGCATATGGCATATCAAGTGATTGAGGGTGGAGTTACCGCTCCAAAAGGCTTTACGGCCGGAGCTGTTTACGCGGGGATTAAGAGCCGCAAAAAGGAGAAGCCCGATGTGGCCGTCCTGTACTCCGAGCAGCCCTGCGCCTGCGCGGCCTGCTTCACCACCAACAAGTTCTGCGCCGCTCCGGTGATTCTGGGCCGGGAGATTCTTAAAAAGGGAAAGGCCCGCGCCATCGTCATCAACAGCGGCAACGCCAACGCCGCCACCGGCGAGCAGGGTATCCTGGACGCAAAGCTGGTGGAGACGGAGACGGAAAAGCTTCTGGGCCTTGGCGAGGACGAGGTGTTTGTCTGCTCCACCGGCGTCATCGGGCAGCGTCTGCCGGTGGATAAGGTGCTGGACGGCGTGCGCCGCGTGGTGCCCAACCTGTCTGCCGACAAGGGGACTGAGGCCGCCTGGGCCATCATGACGACCGACACCATGCGCAAGGAATCCGCCTATGAGCTGGCCCTCTCTGGCGGCACCATCCGCATCGGCGCCATGGCCAAGGGCTCCGGCATGATTCACCCCAACATGGCTACCATGCTGGCCTATGTCACCACCGACGCCAAGGCCGACTCCGCCGATTTGCAGAGGATGCTTTCCGCCGCGGTGGACAAGAGCTTCAATATGTGCACGGTGGACGGCGACACCTCCACCAACGACTCCATTTTCCTGCTGGCCAACGGGGCCTCCGGCGTGGAAATCAAAACGGAGGAGGACAAGGCGGCTCTGGCGGGCCTCATCGAGTACATCTGCATCGACATCGCCCGGCGCATTGCCTCCGACGGAGAGGGCGCCACTCACCTCATCGAGGTGGAGTCCTACGGCCTGCCCACCGAGCACGACGCACGGCTGGTGGCCAAGTCCATCGCAGGCTCCATGCTGTTTAAGGCCGCCGTCTTCGGACGGGACGCCAACTGGGGCCGCATTATGGCCGCCGCCGGCTATTCCGGCGCGGACGTGGACCCCACCCGGGCGGACTGCATCATTAAGAGCGCCGCCGGTGAGGTGCAGGTGATGAAGGACGGCTTTGGCACCGATTTCAGCGAGGAAAAGGCCAAGGAAATCCTCACCCAGCACGATATCACCATTATTGTCCGCTTCTATCAGGGCGACGGGCAGGCCAAGGCCTGGGGCTGCGATCTGACCTATGACTATGTGAAGATCAACGGAGACTATCGCTCTTAAGGAGGGTACATATGACCAACATCGCAAGCAAGGTGGAAACCTTGATGGAGGCGATGCCCTACCTGCAAAAGTATGCCGGTAAAATCGTCGTCATCAAATACGGCGGTAACGCCATGATTAACGAAGAGCTGAAGGACGCCGTGCTGCACGACGTGGTAATGCTTAAGCTCTTGGGCCTGAAGCCCGTGCTGAGCCACGGCGGCGGCCCCGGCATCAACAAAATGCTGGAAAAGCTGAACATCCCCGTGGAGTTTATCGGCGGCCTGCGCTACACCTCCGAAGACATTATGCGGGTGGTTGAAATGGTGCTGGTGGGCCAGGTAAACACGGAGCTGGTGGGCTTTATCAACAAGCTTGGCGGCAAGGCCGTGGGCTTGTCCGGCGTCAGCGGGGACATCTACCACTGCCATCAGCGCAGCGAGGAACTGGGTTTTGTGGGCGACATTGATTATGTGGACCCCACCTCCATTCTCGCCATGCTGGACGCGGGCTATATCCCCGTAGTCGCTCCCGTGGGGACCGACGGGCAGGGCCACACCTACAATATCAACGGTGATACCGCCGCAGGCAAGCTTGCCAGCGCGCTGGGCGCGGAAAAGCTGGTGCTGCTGACGGATATCGAGGGCCTTTGCAACGACATTAAGCTGCGGGACGTCATCAGTTATCTCAACACCGAGGACATCCAGATGCTCAAGGACCGGGGGACCATCGCCGGCGGCATGATTCCCAAGGTGGACTGCTGCGTGCAGGCCATTGGAGAGGGCGTTGGCAGCGTGCGCATTATCGACGGGCGCAAAATGCACAGCATCCTCTACGAGGCCTTTACCGACGAGGGCATCGGCACCACCGTGGGGACGGAGCGGCCCAGCCTTGGCATTAAATAATCAAAACGATATTTCAGATAACTACAAGGAGGGAACCATCATGATTGAGCTCTACAAATCCAACGCGGAGGTCATCGAGGCCGGTGACAAGTATTTGTACGGCAACCATGTCCGTATGCCCATCTCCATGGAGCGGGGCGAAGGCGCCTATGTCTTCGACAAGGACGGCAACAAGTATCTGGACTTTGTGGGCGGCATCGCCGTTAACGGTCTGGGCCACTGCCATCCCGCCATTGCAAAGTGCCTGCGGGAGCGGGCGGAGACGATTCTGCACTGCTCCAACTATTTTTACAACGAGCCCGCCGTGCAGACCGCCAAGCTGATTGTTGAAAACAGCTGCTTTGACAAGGTTCTGTTCGCCAACTCCGGCGCGGAGGCCAACGAGGGCCAGATCAAGCTGGCCCGCAAGTTTGCCAAGGACCACGGCCATCCCGAGCGCTTTGTGGTCATCACCATGAAGAACTCCTTCCACGGCCGCACCCTGGCCACCGCCACCGCCACCGGCCAGTATGCCGTGCACCGCTTCTTCGAGCCCCTGCCCACCGGCTTCCGCTATGCCGAGTTCAACAATCTGGATTCCGTGAAGGATCTGTGCGACGAGTATGTCTGCGGCATTCTCACCGAGCCCGTGCAGGGCGAGGGCGGCGTTCGCCCCGCTTCTCAGGAGTTTTTGCAGGGTCTGCGTGACCTGTGCGACGAGAAGGGCATTTTGCTGATGTTCGACGAGGTGCAGGTGGGCTCCGGCCGCACCGGCAAGCTGTTTGCCCATCAGAACTACGGCGTGGATCCCGATACCTGCTCCATGGCGAAGGCGCTGGGCTCCGGCGTTCCCATCGGCGCGGTCTGCGCCCGTGGCGAGGCCACCCAGACTCTCACCCCCGGCACCCACGGCTCCACCTTCGCCGGCGGCCCTCTGGCCTGCGCGCTGGCCGCCACCACGCTGGACGTGATGCTCAACGAGGGCGTCATCGACCACTGCGCCAAGGTGGGCGAATACTTCCGCCAGCAAATGCGGGACGTGATTGCCGCCAAGCATCCTTCCTCCGTGAAGGAAATCCGGGGCCTCGGCCTGATCGACGGCATCGAGCTGAATCAGCCCTCCGGACAGCCGGTGGTGGACCTGTGCTTCAAGGACAGCAAGGTGCTGATTAACAACACCAACGGAAACGTGCTGCGTTTCGTGCCTCCCCTGATTGTCACCGAGGCGGAGATTGACATTGTGATTAAGGCCGTGGACGACGCCATGACCAAGCTGGGCTGGTAATAAAGCCCTTTCCGGCAGCCCCTCTTCTCCGCAGTCCGCTTTGGCGGCGCGGGGAAGGGGGCGGCTCCGGTCTGTTAGCGCCCGAACCCCTGCACTGAGTGGTTTTCGGAGAGAAAAGGGCGGCATAACTGCGAAATGTCGGTTATTTTATCGAAGAGAAGGACTCACCAAATTACCGTAAAAGCACACCTCTGAACGAATACATTGGCGATCAATAAAATCGAAATGAAAAGTGAAGAAAGGTTGGTAAAACGATGAGTGGAGAAAAACAGGTAAGAGAGCCCAGAATGCCGAAACTGTGGGAGGCCCTGCTGACCATGCTGTTCCTGGTGGTCATGCTGGCAATCGGCATCATTGTCTACGGCGTTGATCCCCATGTGCCCATGTTCGTAGGCGTGATCGGCGCCGCCCTGATGGCGCTGTATCTCGGCTACAAGTGGGAAGCCATCGAAAAATCCATGATGAACGGCATTTACAAGGCCCTGCAATCCATTGTCATTCTGACCATCATCGGCATCCTCATCGGCGTGTGGATCGACGCGGGCGTTGTGCCCTCCATGATTTATTACGGGCTGAAAATCCTGCATCCCAGCATCTTCTTTATCGCCGCGATGCTGATTTGCTCCATTACCTCCCTGGCCACCGGAACCTCCTGGGGCACCATGGGCACCATGGGCGTGGCGCTGATGGGCATTGGCATGGGCCTTGGCATGAACCCCGCCATGACCGCCGGCGCCATCATCTCCGGCGCTTATTTCGGCGACAAGATGTCCCCCTTGTCCGACACCACGAACCTGGCCCCCGCCATGGCCGGCACCGACGTGATGACCCACGTCAAGTTCATGATTCTGCCCACCGCCATCGCCTACGGCGTCACGCTGGTGGTGTTCGGCGTTCTCGGTTTCACCCAGTATCACGGCGGAGACGCCGACCTGAGCCAGGTGCAGGTTCTCTCCGACGCGCTGAGCGGCCTGTTTAATGTCAATCCGATTCTGCTGCTGCCCCCCGTCATTGTCATTGTGGCGGTAGCCTGCAAAATTCCCGCCATCCCCGGCATCACCCTGGGCATCATCGCCGGCGGCGTCTGCGGCCTGGTTTTCCAGCCGGAGTGCAGCCTGGGCACCCTGTTTTCCTGCGGCATCAACGGCTATGAGTGCCTCACCGGCGTGGAGTCCATCGACGACCTGCTCTCCTCCGGCGGCTTGCTTGGTATGATGTTCTCCGTGTCCATGACCATCATCGCCATGATGTTCGGCGGCATTATGGAGGATACCCACCAGCTGGAGGTCATCGTCAACAAGCTCAAAAGCCTGGCCCGGAACCCCGCTTCCCTGGTCACCCTCACCGAGGTTACCTGCGTGATTTCCAACGCCACCATGCCCGAGCAGTACATCTCCATCGTGGTCCCCGGTCGGATGTACGCCGAGGAATACCGCAAGATGGGCCTGCATCCCAAGACCCTGTCCAACGCCTTGGAGGGCGCGGGCACCGTTACCTCCGCGCTGATCCCCTGGAACACCTGCGGCGTGTTTATCGTCAGCACACTGGGTATTACGACCGCCCAGTACGCGCCTTACGCCGTGTTCAACTGGCTGATGCCCATTGTCGTGATTGTGATGGCCTTTATGGGCCTGACCACGGCCGATGCGGACGGCGTACGCCTGGCAAAAAAGAAGGGCGCGGCGCCTGTGGCCAAATAATTTAAAGGCAGGAAGCAAACATATGTCTGCAAACCAAACTCGTTATCCCCTGTTGGAGATTGATTTGGATAAATTGCAGGAGAATCTGGCAGCGCTCATTGAGCGCTGCCAGGATTCCTGTGTGGAGGTAGCCGGCGTTGTTAAGGGCGCCACGGCGCTTCCGGAGGTGGCGCGGGTGTTTGCCCGCAGCGGCGTGCGATTTGTGGCCACCTCCCGCATTGATCAGCTCCGCTCCATGCGCGCCGCCGGGATTGACGCGCCGCTGATGCTGATTCGCGTTCCCATGCTTTCCGAGGCGGAGGACGCGGTGGCCCTGAGCGACGCCAGCCTGCAAAGCGATATCGCCGTCATTCGCGCCATGAACGCCGCGGCAAAACAGCAGGGTAAAAT
>JAEWML010000103.1 GCA_023393155.1 Bacillota bacterium | reverse complement strand
GAGCTGGCCCGTGAGGACTGGGTGAATTTCGACGAGCTGGTGGACAACAGCTTTGCTCTGGCGGTAAAATAAAAAACGGTATCGCATAAAAATGCCCGGAAGGCAATGGCCTTCCGGGCATATACTTTCAAAATTCTTGCTCCTCCGTCAGTCCCACCCGCGGAACCCCCCGGTTTCCGCGAAAGCGCAGGCGCAACGCAGCGGTGTTCGCTTTCGGCGCGGCCGGAAGCGAACGGAGCGCGCAGTTTGCGGCTAAGCCAGCCGCTGGTTTAAAAACTCCTCCCGCGTGAGAAGGAAGTGAACATAGCCGCAGCCTTGGGAGACACGCCGCATCCCCACCTTTTCAAAGGCCCGGAGAGAGCGCAGATTGTCCGCATGCACGTTGGCGGCCACGGTGCCTGCTCGCCGCTGGAAAAACGCGGTTTCCAGACACCGGATAATGGCCTGCGTGCCGTATCCGTTTCCCCAGAGGGTCTGCCGCCCGATGGCCACCACCAGCTCATAGGCGTCGTTCTTTTTCAGCTCCGCCAGACGGACGAAGCCGATAGGCTCCGGGTCCTCTTCCCGGCAGACAAAGAAAAATCGGCCCTGCCGGTTGAGCTGGCAGGTGAGAAACACCGGGTCGGTTGTCTCCCGCAGACGGGAGGTGATGCCCCGGTCCTCGTTCAGATAACGCGTGACGGCGGGGTTTTCCAGCCAGCTAATCAGCCGGTCGGTGCGGGGTTGATCGATGTCAGGATGCAAAAAAACAGAAGGAGCTCTCTCCATATCACTTACCTCACAGTAAAAAATACTTAAAAGCCCTTCCTTGCAATGCAACGACGGTTCTTTATTATTCAGTTCCCGCAGCTTTTTGATTTGCGGTTGCACCTAGCATATCACAGGCAGCCTTAAAAAGCAACCCCATAAACCGCCGGGACAGAAACCACCCGGAAAACAAACGGTTTTCCGGGCGGCGCTTTTTGTCACAGGGGAAGAGCGCGCACCGTCCCGTCCTCCAGCAGATAGAGATGCGTCTTGTCTCCGGAGAGGAGATAGGTGCCCGCGATGACGTTTGCCTGCCCCTCTTCATGGGGGCGATAGACCTGAAGCTTCAGGCACAGGATGCCGTCCACCAGCACCGCGCCGTCCATGGGGTACACGGAGTAGTCCCGCAGGCTTTCCGCCTCCAGGCCCAGCTTGGCGGGGGAAAGAGACTTGAGGAAATCCACCGCCTCCACATAGGTCATCGGGTCCTTTTGTGCCTCCGTCTCGCTCACCGTCCCCTCTGGGCGGGTGAGGGTGATCTGGCAGTTTTCGGCGGTCCAGGAAATGTCCATCCGCATAAGCCGCCCGTCCTCGGACGCGGCCTTCGCCAAAGACACGGAGCCCTCCTTGCTGGCGTAGTTGGGCGGGCCCGTCACGGCGCCGTTCTCGTCCACAATCCGAAAGCCGTCCTCCTCCGCCGTCAGCCGCTCCACATACTGGCGCACGCTCTCTCCGCCGGTTTCCAGCTTTTGATAGGTGTAGTAATAGGCCTCGTCCGCTCCGCTCTCTCCACCGGAGGATGCGTCTGCGTCCGCCGTGTCCATGTTCGTCAGCTCACCGCTGTTTTCCCGGCCCAGCACGGAGCTGAAAGATTTCACCGTGTCTTCGCCCAGCACGTATTCCTCCGGCGGCTCCAGTGCCGCGGCGCTTCGAAAAATCAGCAGATAGACCGCTGTCCCCAGGCACACGGCGGCGACCAGGGCCAGAGGAATCAAAACACGCTTTTGTTTCAACATATGTTTGCCTCGCTTCTGTTTGTTCAAGAGGTGGCCGACGGTTCCGCCCGCTCACGTTTCGCTGCGGAAGGCCCAGTCCGTGTCTTTGATGCACTGCATGTAGATGTCCATTACCTCATAGGCATCCACATCCAGCGGGGGAAGCTCCATGGGCGTTCTCTGCTCGTAGGAAACGGCGTATCCCAGATACGTCTTTAAAGGGCCTGCGTCTTCACCCAGCAGGACCTTCTTGGTTTCCGCCGGAAGGTGAACCTCCCCCAGCAGGTCCGCCATAGGCCGACCCAGAATGAGGTCCATCAGACTGAACATCCCAGTGAGGAAGCCGGGGGTTTTCTTCTGGCTGTGGGGAGAGTGCTCTATCAGCCGCTCCATAAAAATCCCGCGAAGATATGCCACGCGCACCGTCTCGTCGGAGCAGGTGGTGTTGGATTCACGGGCCAGCAGCAGGACCACCCAATGATACAGCTCGTCAATCCCCAGATAGGTCACGGCCCGCTCAATCACCTCCAGAGAGTTGCCTCGGTAGTATTGCAGCGTCCGCACCTTTTTCAGCAGGCGAAAGGTCAGCGCGGCGTCCGAGCGAATCATCTCCGAGCAGTAGCGAAAATCCACGTCGGTCCGGTTCAGCTCTCGCAAAAGGCGCGTATAGGTGGCGGAGTTGATATTCGCCGTCTCCTTGCGCAGATTTGTGGGCCGTTGAAAGAAAAATCCCTGAAACTTGCTGTAGCCCTGACGCAAAGCCCGCTCATAGGTTTCCCGGGTTTCCACCTTTTCAGCCAGCAACGCCATGCGGCCATGGCGGTATTTGCGGGCGATCTCCTCCTGCTTTTCTTCGCTGGTGGCCAGAAAGTCCACCTTCAGCACGTCAATCAGCGGAAGAATGGAGTCAAAGGCCGGGTTGCCTGTGTAGTCGTCCAGCGCCAGACGATAGCCCCGGCTTTTCAGATCCTTCAAACGCAGGATCAGCTTGTCCGTCACATGAATACTCTCCAGCAGCTCCACCGTAATTTTTCGGGGGTCCGTCAGCAGCACAAAGTCACTCATTATCAGCGACTCCGTAAAATTGACGTATGCGCCCCGCCCGTCGGTCAAATTGTTCAGGCCGAAGGCCATCAGTGCGTCGGATAGAAGGATGCGGGTGGCTCGGTCCCCATCGGTAAATGAGGCCCGGTCTTCTCCGTCGCCTGCGCGGTAAAGCAGCTCATAGCTCTCCACCCGCAGATTGCGGTCGAAAATGGCCTGCCGGGCAATGTATCTCTGCATAGCCCAATCCTCCGTTTCACCGCGCTTCAGGCGCGAGGCTCCTCCAGTCGGATGCTCACGCGGTCCCCATCTGCCAGCACGCGCATAAACGAGCCGTTCTCTTCGTTGACCCGCAGTGTCACCGGCCGGTCCAGATGCTCAAAATCGAGCCCCGCGTACTCCAGCAGATCCATTAAATAGTAAGGTGCGCCCTTCGGCTTTGCCGGAAGCTCCAAAGGGGCTTCGTTCAGAAAAAACAGGCGGGGCGGAAGGGCTTCCTCAGAAGGCTGGGGGATGGGCGCAGGCCCTGCCTCCCGGTTCGCGGCGGAATCGGCGGCAGAAGATAAGATGCCGGCTGAACCGTGGGTGGACAGGCCCTCCCGGGCCAAAGAATCCGGGGAAAAGGCCGAGGAGGAATCCGCGCCGACGGCATGAGAAGAAGCCGCCTCGCTGTCCGCCGCTTCCGATACCGTCGCCTTTACGGGGACGATGGCATTGGTGACCACGGCGTCTCCGGGACGCAGCTCGTAGCCAGGGCCCACAGGCGCTCCGTTCACCAGGCAAACCGCTGCGTCCGCCGCGCTGCCCAGCGCTTCGGCAATGGTCCGCCGCCCCGGCTTTCCGGAGCGGGCAGGGGTGAACTCAATGGCGTCCGCCGCCTGAATCACCGTGGAGGGCGGAAGCTCGGTTCCGTTGATGCGCAGGGAGGACGGCTCCGCAGGCTCTCCCCGGTACAGGGTTCTCTGCCCGTCAATGGTAACTGCAAGGGAGGAGCCGGTCCTGCCGATTAAATCGGCGTAGTTATAGCCGTTCATCTGCAAAACATCCAGCGCGGTCAAAGCGCCGCTGCGGAAAAGCTTAGCGGGATGGCCATTGAGAGAGACACGGTAGCTGTCCGAAATCAGGCCCAGACCAGCAGAGACGGCGATGCCTAAGGGCGTAGTGTATTCCGGGTCGTTCAGCTCCTCAGTGTCGGAAAAGGCGCTCATTTTAAAATTCGACCCGGCCACGCTCACCCGCCGGGGGTCCATTTCCAGCGCGGAAGCCACCGCCTGCGGCAATCCCTCCAGCTTGCTGCCGCCGCCCGCCAGAAATACCGCCGAGGGCGCGCCGCCGTTAATTTCCCGGATGCGTCGGGCCAGCTCGTCCGCAAGCTGCCCTTCGGCGGGGGCAATCACCTCTTTCAACGCGGAGGAGGGAAGCTCCTGCTCCAGCCCCAGAATGTCGGTAAAGCGCAGAGTTTCCCGCCGCGCTGCCTCCGCCTTCAGGCGCTCCGCCGTGGAAAAGTCCGTCAGAAAGGCCCGCATAATGGCCTCGGTAATCTCGTCGCCCGCCACGGTGGCCATGGTATAGCCCACCACGCTGCCATCCCGGCAGGCAGCAATGTCCGAGGTGCCCGCGCCGATGTCCGCCATCACCAGATTCAAAAGCCGCAGCTCCGGCGGGATGGCGGCGTTGATGGCGGCAATGGGTTCCAGCGTCAGGCTGACCACCTCCAACCCCGCCGTCTGCATGGCGGAATACAGGCTGTCCACAACCTCGGAGGGCAGGAAGGTTGCCACCACGTCGCATTCCAGCTTTTGTCCATTGTGGCCTCGCAGGTTGGAAAGGGGATAGCTGTCCACAAGATAGCGGGAGACAGTGTATCCCACCAGATAAAACCGGCCCAGCCGCTGGCCGCTCTTGCTCAGGGCGGCCTCGGCGGCGGAAACGGCCCCTGCCTCAAGCTGACCGATCAGATCCTCGCCGATGCGGCGAACCTCCGGCAGCTCCAGCTCAAAGTGGCCCGCCTCTGTGTGCAGCGCCCGTCCGGCGGCGGCGATGCAAACCCGCGTCAGCTTGCAGTTCAGTCTGGCTTCCAGCCGGGCAGTCACCTGAGCGGCAACCTTTCCCACCTGAACAATATCTTCAATCTGGCCGTCGATCATGGCGCGCTTGCTGTGCTCCTGCTTTTCCACGGCCAGAATGTGCACCCGCTCACCCTCCGCACGGCCCACCATGCCGATGATGCTTCTGGTGCCGATGTCCAGCGCGAAAATCAGGTCCCGGCTCTGCTGCTCGCGTACTTCTTCCATGGTGGCTCACTCCTCTGCGCTTGCGGGCGCATAAAAATCCGCGCGCCCGGTATATTCTGTATCGTGCCCGGCGGGAAATGTCTCCCGCCGTCCTTTGCCCTCTTCCGCGCGGCGGGTCAGGGTGTTTTTGGATATCTTGACTTCTGTGCCCGGATTTCGCCATACCGGCCACCAGACATGTCGCCTGCAATCTTCCCGTCCACGAGAGTCACCACCCGGCGGTGCATCACGTTGACGATGGTGCTGGCGTGGGTTGCCATGATGACCGTGGTGCCCAGCCTGTTCAGCTCCGAGAGCACATGCATCAAATCCCAAATGTTGTCCGCGTCCAAATTGGCGGTCAGCTCGTCCAGCACCAGCACCGGCGGGCTGTTAATCAGCGCCCGGGCCAGCTCTACCCGTCGGGCCTGCCCGATGGAAAGCTCTCCCGGATACTTTCCGCCAAGACCGCCAAGACCCACAATGCCCAAAGCCTTTTCCGTCCGCTCCCGCAGCTTTTTCTCCCGGGTCAGTCCGCTCACCCGGGCCACCATGGCAAGATTTTCAAAGACCGTGCGCCGCCGCATCAGGCGCGGCTCCTGTGCCACATATCCAAAGTTTCTGCGGACCCTTGCGGAGGGAAACAGCGGCAGCGGGGCCACGTTCAGCCCGTCCAGCAGCACCTGCCCCTCGTCCGCGCGGATTTGACCGGCAATCAGTTGCAGCAACGTGCTTTTCCCCGCACCGCTGCTGCCTACCACGAACACGAATTCCCCCTGCCGGACAACGAGGTTGATGTCGCTGACAGCCTCAATCAATCCGTGCTCGCCGCGATAGCGCTTTGTTGCGTTTTTCAGTTCGACTGTCGGCATCAGGCCTGCTCTCCATCTCCGCCGCGTTTCGCGGCGGCAACATCTATACATTTTTGTCGGGTTCTGTTATAATCTTACTAAAATCCAGGGAAATTCCTGATGGAACGGGATTCCTTCGTAACATCCTCGACAAAAAATCCCTATTTTCACTTTTATTTGTACTTTATCATAAAACACAACGTATGAAAAGCCCTAAATGCTACAAAAGTTTGGAAGGGAGGCGGCATCCTGTGAAACGCGGCTCTCGCTTAAAAAAACTGCTTGCCGTCTCTGTGCTTGCCGTCGTGTGTATCGGGACGGCGGAGCTGGCCGTGTGCCGGGTGGCGGACCCGGCGCTGTACGAGCGGATCATGGCCCCCGTGCGGCGGACAGCCTCCTCCGCATGGGCATTGGCGTCCGCCGGCGCCCGGACGGTATATGACGCGGCGTCTGACGGCGCTTCCCGGGCGTGGGATAAGGCGTCCTCCGCCGTGACGGGGGCACTGCGCAAGGACGGGGAGGAGCTGGAAAGTCAGGCCGTTTTGGAGCCGGACGAGGAGCCTGTCCCCTTGGCGGACCCCGCCGTCACCGCGCTGGAGCAGCGGGAGACGGGCGAGGTGCTCACCGGTGGGAACCGGGAGGTTTTTTATTACAATCAGGCCGACGAGGCTTGGAGCGACCAGCCCTATGGACGGGATACCCTGGGCCGGTATGGCTGCGGTCCCACCTGCCTGTCCATGGCTGTTTCCAGCCTGACGGACAGGACGGTTGATCCCGGGGAGATAGCGCGGTGGGCGGCGGAAAATGGGCATTGGGCGCGGCGCAGCGGGTCTTATCTCTCCATTGTAAAAGGTGCGGCTGCGGCCTATGGGCTGGAGGTGGAATCCCTGCCGGACTGTGACGCAGAGCGATTGCGGCTGGAGCTGGCGGCGGGGAAGATGGCCGTGGCCCTGATGACCAAGGGCCATTTTACCAACGGAGGGCATTTCATTCTCCTGCGGGGGGCCACGCTGGACGGCGGCATTCTCGTGGCGGACCCCAGCAGCCGGGAACGGAGCCTCGCCGTGTGGGACCCGCAGGTGATTTTGGACGAGCTGTCCAAAAGCCGGAGCAGCGGCGCGCCGCTGTGGCTTTTATCCCCGGCGGATTCATAAGCAGGCGGGAAAAGGGAGAGCAGGCGGAGGGATCGCCCCCCAACCGGGGCGGTCCCTCCGCCGCTTCTTTATTTCAGGATGCGTCTCAGCGCTTGCGGTAAACCGATTTATCACGGCAGAGCTTTTCGTTTACATGCCGGTCCAGCTCCGCAAGCTGCTCTAACGCACGGCGGTTTTGGGCAATCTGCTCCGCAGCCTCGCGTTCCGCCTCGCTTCGGGGCGGGCCGCTCTGCTTTACCAGCCGGTCAAAGGCGGCCTCGTCCTCGCCGCTGAGGTCACAGCGCTTTAATTCCAGCGCGGCGTTCAGCTCCTGCAATTCAAGCAGGGGCCGGTGTCTGCCTGTCAGCAGCATCCGCACGGACACCTGATCCTCCCGGTCCACGGCCTCCGCCAGCTCCCGGGTAATGCCGATCACCTCGCTCAGCTTGCGGAAGATGCTTCGCTCCAGCACAAGCAGCCCCGGCAGGGCCCTTTCCCACAGCTCACTCATCGCTCCGGCGAGTCCTTTTCCGCCGCGTGGAAAGTGTCCCGCAGGTCGCTTACCATGGTAAGAAGCTGCTTTAGCTCCTCTTGGTTCCGTCCGGCCTTGACGCGGCTGAAATCATAGCAGAAAAAATCGTATAGCCGGTGCAGCTCCCGACTGATGGGATATTGATTGTCCAGCGTGTTGACCAAATAGTGCAGAATATCCAGGCACCGGTCCACCGATGCCTCAAACAGCGGATAATTCACCTGCCCCAGCGCGATGTCTGCCCGGGCCGCGCGCTTTACCAGCTCATCATAGAGAACAATCAGCAGCTCACCCTGGGTCATGGTGCTGACGGACTGCTGCTTATACTGCTGATACCCCTGTGCTTCCATGCGTGTTCCTCCGTTTTTTGGTCGCGGCTTTGCCGCGGGTTTACTTGCCTCAGCCGCCCAGCATGCTTGTAATCATGGAGCTTTGAGAATTCATGGAGCTGGTGAGCTGTTCCAGCCGGGTGAACATCCTGGTATAGTAATCCACCTGATCGGAAAGCTTGTCCTGCCATTTTGTGATCTGTTCGTCATACTCGTCAATCTGATCCTGTATGTTGTTTGACAGCAGCGACAAAGGCGAGTAGGCCGAGCCGGCCTTCTGCACCAGGATGCCCTTCGTCGCGCCTGTGGTGGAGGCGTAGTCGGAGAGCACCTTGCTGACGTTGACCATCAGCCCGCCGTTTCCGGTGGTGGAGGTAAACGCGTCCCGCACGCCGTCGGGGTTGCTGGCCAGCGCGTCGCGCAGCGCGTCCTCATCCACCTGAAGGGTGGTGACGCCGTCGGAGTAGGTGGTGGAGATGCCCATTGCGGAAAGCGCGCTGCCTGCCGCGCCGCTGGGCGAGATGGCGGAAAGGAGCTTGCTGTACAGGCTGGTAAGGTCGCTGTCGCCGAACAGAATGCCCTGCTTTGCCTTCTCCTCGTATTTTTCTATAGCGGAGTCCGTCATGCCGCTCTTGTCGTCGTCGGTAAGAGGCTCGTAACGGCTTTTGTCGCTCTTGTAGTTGGGAAGGGTGGCGTGGGCGTCCCGCACCGACTTTAGGATTTCGTTCAGCTCGTCCACCATGCCGGTGATGGTATCCACCAGCGTGTCCGCGTCCGAGACGGAGGTAAACGTGACCGCTTCGGTGGTGCTGTCCACCGTGTCGCCGGAATATCCGAACGTTCCCTTCAGGGTGACGGACAGGCCGTCCACGCTGAAGGTGTTGTCCGAGCGGGTGATGGTGCCCATGTCCACGCCGTTGACCTCCATGCTGAACACGGCGTCCTTTCCCTCCTTGTAGGCATCCTCGGGGGCCTTCTGGATGCCAGCGGCGATCTCCCCGTCAGAGTCGTTCACCGCGCCGAACAGAAGGGCGGCCAGGTTGAGCTTTCCTTTGTTCTCACCCTCCGAGATGGTGTCGTTGATGACGATTTGGCTGGCCGCACCGGTTTCTCTGGAGGAAAGCTGAAACTGGTTGGTAGTTTTGGAAAAGCTGGCGCTCAGCCCCATCGACTCGGAGTTGATGGCCGAGAACACGGCGTCCAGAGAGGAGTCCCGTGTAAAGGTCAGCTTTTTGCCGCTGATTTCCAGCTCATAGCCGTAAAGCTGCTCGCCGTCGGACCCCAGACGGTAGCCGTTCTCGTCGGTTTTGTTGCCGTCGGCGTCCACATAGGTGCCGTTGCTTTTTTTGGTGATCTTGCTGGGGTCGGAGCGAAGCACCGTTCCCTCAATGCCGCCCAGCGTTTCCGGGTCGGTGTCTGTGGCCGAGTTCAACTCCAGAAGTGAACCAAGGGTTTTGCCGGTGTCCAGATAGCTGGAGGTAAAGCTGCCGCTAAGACCCAAGGATTTGCCCACGTCGGAAGTGGCGGAAATAGTAATGGTGGAGCCCTTTTGTCCCGTGAATTGCAGTGCGTCGCCATTCAGCTCCACCTTCATATTGGCGCCGAACGCATCCTTCACGGCGCTTTGCAGGCCGGTTACAAAGGCATCGGTCAACTGCTCCTTCTCCTCCGTGGTGGCGGTGGTCAAATCCAAATCGCTGGGATTATATGTGGGCAGCGTGATGGTTTTGGTCTTTCCGTCCACCGACATGGAAATGGTCTTTCCAGAGAGGTATTTACCCTTGCTGCCGCTTTTGTCCACCAGATCAATCAGGTTCCCGTCCTCCGAGGGGATGGTGAGGAAGGATTCCTTTTTGCTGGGATCGATATTCAGGGTTTCCTTCAGCTTGCCGGTGGCGCCGGTCACGGTGACGGTGTTTCCGGCACCCTGATTGTCGACAAAGCTCACTTTTCCGTCGTCTCCCAAGGAGGCCATCACCATGGTCAGGGCGGATACGCTCTCGCCCTTGGAATCCGTCACCGTGGTGGTGGCCAGCTTGGTATTGATGGCGTTTACAAATGCGTCCGCCGAGGAATACGTCTCCAAATCGCTGAAGCTCAGGTCAATGGAGCGGGTTCCGCCATAGCTCAGGGTCAGCGTGCCGCTGACCTTGCTCAAATCCATCTGCTGGGACAAGTCCAGATCGCTTCCGATAATGGTGGCGATGCCGTCCTTGCCGGTGATGCCCAGGTTGCTGAACAAATCCGCGGCGGAAGCGCTGTAAGTAGACTTGGTGGCCAGCTGCTTCACGCCCAAAATCTGCACGTCGCTGGAGGTTTTGCCGGAGGCGGAAACCTTGGACGCATTGGCCCCGTTGGCGGAGGTAATCACCGATTTGTTAAAATAGCTGGGGCTGAGCAGGTTTGTGGACGAGTTGTAGGAGGTATATTTCTGGGCAAATTTAATCATGGGGCTGGAAATCTCGCGGATAGCCTCCTGCTGCCACGTCAGTTTGGTCTGCTTTTGCTGAAAGGATGAAATTTTAAGATTATAGCCACTGACGGCGTTTTCAATCATCGATTCCGTATCCATTCCCGTGGCGAGGCCGGACAAAACGTTCCGATTGCCGTAGATGCTGCTGGAATTGCTGCTGGTGACTCCGCTGACGGATGCCATACTGATCGCTCCTTCCGTTCCGCGCCCGCGCGGGGCTTCCCCGGGGCTGCGGCTTAAAAAGAAAATTTGATTCTGTCTCTATACTTTTTTATCGACATATAGTATAGTAAAGTTAAGAGTTTCGACAAAGTTTTTTAATCAATGGGAGGTTTCGGTTTGGCAACAATCATGACGGTCACAAATCAAAAGGGCGGCGTGGGAAAGACCACCACTGCCGCCGCGCTGCTGTATGCGCTGTATGAGCGCGGACAGCGGGTCCTTGGCGTGGACCTGGATCCCCAGGGCAGTCTGAGCTTCAGCCTTGGACTGGACACGGAAAACTGCGCCACGGTCTACGATTTGTTTAAAGACCGGGTTACGGTGGACGAGGCCATCACCAATTCCCGCGGAATCGACCTGCTTCCGGCCAATATTCTTCTGTCGGCGGCGGAGCTGGAATTTAACCGCACCGGGCGCGAGTTTTTGCTGCGCAATAAGCTGATGGGCGTGGCGGAGCGGTACGACTATGTCATCATCGACACGCCGCCCGCGCTGAACGTGCTGACCGTGAACGCGTATGTGGCCTCGGACACGCTGGTCATCCCCATGGTGCCGGAAATCCTGAGCCTTCTGGGCGTGGCCCAGATTAAGGAGACCATTGACACCGTGCAGAGCTGCTACAACCCCAAGCTGAGGGTTCTGGGAATTCTGCTGAATAAATACAACGCCCGCCTGACGCTGAACCGCGAGGTCAGCGAGATGGCCGACCAGATTGCCAAGCAGTTAAAAACCAGCGTGTTTAAATCCGTAATTCGTTGCAGTATCGCCGTGGCGGAGGCTCCCGCCCACGGCGAAAGTGTTCTCAGCTACGCGCCCAATTCAAAGCCCGCCGACGATTTCCAACATCTCACCTCGGAAATCACCTCCTTGCTGCAAGAGCAGCAGGGCATTCGGTAAGACGGTCTGCCAGCAGGAGGAATACATCATGCCCGCCAATAGAAAGCCTACCAATAAAACGGCCCACGTGCTGAATGTCATTACGGGAGGACGGGAGACGGCTGAGGAAGTGCCTGCAGATGCGCCGGTTGTTTCCTCGCCCGCCGCGCCGCCCGAGGCGGCCGATCCGCCGCCGGTTGTTGCGCCGCCGGTCGCTGCGCCCCCGCCGGTTGTTGCGCCGGCTGTTCCCGTGGTGGAGGTGGAGCACGCGCCCGAGGAGCTTTCCAATCAGATTCGAGAGGCTTTGCGGGAGGAGGTGGAGCGGGCGGAGGACGACGCGTTTTTAGTCCTTCAGCCGGAGGTTATTAAAACCGGGGACTACGCGGCGCCTTCCAGTTCGTCTTCCCCTGCGGCGACTTCGGCTGCGGTGCCGCCGATTTCTTCCGCCGCACGGCGCACGCCTGAGAGGTCCGCACCGCCGCTTTTTGGAGAGCCGCAGGTGCCATCGGGGGCGGGAGATGAAAGCGAATACGTCAACGTCATGCAGGCGCTGGTGCGGGAAAAGGTTCCCAAGTATATGAAGCTTCTGGGCGTTTGCCCGTGCAGCCGATGTCAGGCGGATGTGGAGGCGCTGGCGCTGAGCCATCTGGACCCCAAGTATATCGTGCTCCAAAAGTGCCAGAGATTTCCCTATTCCGTGTATGAAAACCACTATAACGCCGCCGTCACATCCCAGATTATCTCTGCCTGCCGGGTGGTGATGGAACACCCCCGGCATTGACCATTTCAAAAACCGCCGCCCTGCTGGGCGGCACCGATATGTCTGCCTGCTATGCTGCTGTGCTTCCTTTGGGCGCTGAGCTTGCGGATGGTGGCACGGAAGTATGGGAGCTTTCCCTGCGGTTTCATCTGAAATTTATTTGGCTATATGCGGCAAAGCTCCCCTCTGTTCGACAACAGAGGGGAGCTTTTTGCTGCAATATTACAATTTGTATTATAATACTTTTTAAAATGACACGATTTCCTGCCGCGGCTTCTTGCCACTTGCCACCGAGACAACGCGCATCACTGGGCCCCGACCCTTGTAGGCGGGGTGCTCCTCCACGTCCATTTTGGCGGTAATCTCCATCCAGTCGTGGTTTTTGAAGCCATCCAGTCCCTCGCCCCGGGCAATCAGGCCCAGAAAGGTCACGTCCTTCTCGCAGCACACCATGGCAAACCGGCCCGGACAGTCTATGCCGGGATACTGAGAGGAGTGGCACATCACCACGGTCATGTGGACCAGCTTACCCTGGTACCGGTCCGGGTGATCCATCACGTCCACATACCAAACGCCGAAGTCCTCGTCGGGTATGTCGATGACCTCCTGCGTCATGTCAAAGGGGCATTCGTCGCCGGTGAGATAGTCCTCGCTGGTGCCGTCCTCGTTCTCCAGATAAATGTCCGCCCGGCGGTTTACCATCCGCAGATTGCGCTTGCGCAGGCTCTCCCGCAGCTCCGGAGTGCAGCGGTTGAAGACCAGCATGTCCGCGCCCGTAATCTTCTCCATCATGAGCTGGCCCATGTTTTTGGCGTAGGCTTCAAAGGTGGAGGCCTGCACCATGCACATAATCTGATACAGCACCCAGTTGGCCGGAAGCACGTCCCGATAGAGCCGCTCAAGCTGCCACATGCCGTTGTATTCGATCAGCACCTGACGGGGCTTGTACTTTTTTTCGCACTCCTTCAAAAACGAGCAGGTCAGCGCCTCTTCGCTTTCAAGCGTCACCACCGTGACATTGGAAAGGGCGGCTTTGTCGTATTCCTCTTCGCCCTCCTCGCAGCGGAGAAGAAGGGTTTTGTCCTCCTTGGCGAAGCCGTCCTGCAAAATGCCGTTGATAAAATTGGTTTTGCCGCTGTCGAGAAAGCCGGCAATGAGATAAACGGGTATATCCATAAATGAAAAGTCCTTTACAGCAATTAAAGCTTCTTTATTTACAGGCCAAACAGCACTTTGAGCTTTGCCTCGTTCAGCTCCGCGCCGATGACGCACAGGCGGCCCGTATAATCGGGGGTGCCCCGCCGGAGCTCCGCCTCTTCGGGCACGTAGTCAAAATGAAGCCAGCCGCCGTCCGCCACCGGAAGAATGCCCTTGGCTCGCAGAACCTTTCCGTACGCGCCGGAGTCCAGCTTTTCCAGAATGGTGCGAATGCCTGCTTCCGTAAAAACCTTGGGCGTCTCCGCGCCCCAACTGGTAAACACCTCGTCCGCGTGATGGTGGTGGCAGGAGTAGCCTGGATCGTCACATTCGTGGTCATGGTGATGTTCGTGGTCATGAGAATGCTCATGATTATGCTCATGCTCATGGTCTTGCTCATGGTGGTGCTCATGGTGGTGCTCATGCTCGTGGCACGAGCAGTCGGGGTCGCCGCACCCGTGCTCATGGTCGTGATGGTGCTCATGGTCGTGATGGTGCTCGTGGCCGTGATGGTGCTCGTGTTCGTCTGCCGCGTGCTCGGCGCGGATGCGCTCCAGCAGCTCGTCCGCCAGAGATACTTTTTCAATGGCGGAGAGAATGGTCTTGCCGTCAAGCTGGTCCCAGGGGGTGGTCAGGATGGCGGCCTGAGGGTTCTTCTCCCGCAGCATGGCCACGGCGGCGTCCAGCTTTTCGGCCGACAGCTTCTGGGTCCGGGAGAGAATGATGGTTCCGGCGGATTCCACCTGATTGTTGTAAAACTCGCCGAAGTTTTTCATATAGACCTTCACTTTGGAGGCGTCCGCCACCGTGACAAAGCTGTTCAGCTCCATGTCGGCGCTCTTGGACGCCGTGTCCTGCACGGCGGCAATCACGTCGCTGAGCTTGCCCACGCCGGAGGGCTCGATCAAAATGCGGTCGGGGTGAAACTGCCGCTGCACGTCCTGAAGCGCCTGGCTGAAGTCGCCAACAAGGGAGCAGCAGATGCAGCCGGAGGACATCTCGGAAATCTGAACGCCGGATTCCTTTAAAAAGCCGCCGTCAATGCTGATTTCACCAAATTCATTCTCAATGAGCACCAGCTTTTCGCCCTGATAGGCCTCGGCCAGCAGTTTTTTGATAAGCGTTGTTTTTCCGGCGCCGAGAAAGCCGGAAATAATGTCAATTTTTGTCATGGAATCAAGTCCTTCGCTTTTAAATTTGGGGAGTTGACTAATACATCGTATCATACCATTTTTTCTTGAAATTGCAACGTTATATGGAAAATTCATGCCCCGTCCATAAATTCGGACCAAATTTGTCCGGTCGGCGAGAATCTGTTTTTTTCGGCCAAGGGTCCCGGAAAATCCGCAAGGAAGCAAAAAGACCGCAAAAAAGCGCCGCAGAAAAACGCGCTTGCGCCTTCCCGCCGCAATTGGTTTTATGCCCAAATAAACGGAAAAAAAGGGCGAACTAACATTTACGCAATTGGTAAAAATTATAAAATGCAGTAATTGGTGCATGCAAAATTGTATAAAACAGACAATTGTTGCGAAATTGTGAACCCGTTGTTGCAACATTTCAACGACGGTGCTAGAATAAAAACGAAAGGGAGCCAATACAGTTCTTCATGAGAGGGAATTTGTACGGCTCCGAAAAGCCGCGGAAGGGCCGCGAACAAAAATGGAAGAGGGGGAAACTAAAAAATGGCAGAGATAATTGCTGAAATTAACGGCAAAATCAATGGTCTCGTCTGGGGCATTCCGATGATGATTCTGATTATTGGAACCGGCCTGTATCTGACCATCCGCACCGGGTTCCTGCAGTTCTCAAAGTTTGGCTATGCAATGAAGAACACCATCGGAAAGGCCTTTAAAAAGGTGGAGGCCAAAGAGGGCGCGATAACGCCGCTGCAGGCGCTGACCACCGCGCTGGCGGCCACCGTGGGCACGGGCAACATCGCGGGCGTGTGCGGTGCTATCGCTGTGGGCGGTCCCGGCGCGATTTTCTGGATGTGGATTTCCGCGCTGGTGGGCATGTGCACCAAGTTTGCCGAGGTTACCCTGGCCATCACATACCGTGAGCGCAATGACAAGGGCGATTGGGTCGGCGGCCCCATGTATTACATTAGAAATGGTCTGGGCCAGAACTGGAAATGGCTGGGCACGCTGTTTGCCGTGTTCGGAATGCTGGCTGCCTTCGGCATCGGCAACATGACGCAGGTGAACACCATTGCCACCACCATCGGCTCCGCCATCGGTGAGTTCGTCACCATGAGCGACGGCGCCATGAATATCGTTTATCTGATTATCGGCATCATTGTGGCTTCCGTTTCCGCGCTGGTATATCTGGGCGGACTGAAACGCATCGGCAGCGTGACCGAGAAGCTGGTTCCCGTTATGGCGATTATTTACATCATCGGCTGTCTGACGGTTATTATCACCAATTCCCAGCACGTCGGAAAGGTTTTCAGCGATATCTTTGTCGGCGCCTTTAACCCCGCTGCCGTGGTGGGCGGCGTCGCCGGCGTCGGCATCAAGCAGGCCATTACCAAGGGCGTTGGCCGCGGCATCTTCTCCAACGAGGCCGGCCTTGGCTCCGCGCCTATCGCCCACGCCGCCGCGGATACAGACAGCGCTGTCCGTCAGGGCCTGTTTGGCGTGTTCGAGGTGTTTGCCGACACCATCGTGATCTGCACCCTGACCGCGCTGACCGTTATGTGCGCCTATACCGGCGATAGCGCCATGTCCATCGAGTTTGGAAAGTCTGCGGGCGCGAGTCTGGCAATTTCCGCATTCTCCACCACCTTTGGCGGAAAGGCTGCCGGTGTGGTCGTCGCAATAGGGCTGACCCTGTTTGCCCTGTCCACCGTTCTGAGCTGGGGCTTGTACGGCACCCGCTGCGCGGAGTTCCTGTTCGGCACCAAGATTATCAAGCCGTACCAGGCGCTGTTCTGCCTGTTTATGATTGTGGGCGCCACCATGGAGCTTCAGTTGGCATGGGATATTGCCGATACGCTGAACGGCCTGATGGCGATTCCCAACCTGATTGCGCTGTTGCTGTTGTCTCCTGTGGTCTTCAAGCTGGTGAGAGAGTACTTCGCCGACCCAGCCAGGGCCTTGGAGAAAAAAGCGAAGTAAGCATTCATCCGGTGCGTTTCCGAAAGAAAAGGCGCATCCCAGCGGCAACGCCGCCGGGATGCGCTTTTTTTGCTGTGCAGTTTTCCGCAAACGGCTTTCCGGGACCCGTGCGTCGCAACGGAGAGGCGGGGTGGTCCGCGCCAGCGCCGTCGGCGCTGATTCAAAGGAAGCTTTATCCGCCCACATGCAAAATGGCGGAGGCAAAGGAAAAGTAAATCGAAAGAGAGATGGCATCTACGATGGTGGTGATGATGGGGGAGGCCATCACCGCCGGGTCAAAGCCCGCCCGCTTTGCCAGCAGAGGCAGCGAGCAGCCCACCACTTTGGCAGAGAACACGGTAACCACCAGGGTGGAGCACACCACGAGGGCCACCGTGGGGGTCACGGCGGGGTTGTGAAACAGCATCTGGTCAATAAAAATCAGCTTGAGAAAGTTGGCCGAGGCCAGCGTCAGTCCGCACAGCAGGGAAACCCGGATTTCCTTCCAGATGACCCGGAGAATATCTCTGAATACAATCTCATTCAGGGAGATTCCGCGAATCACGGTAACTGCCGATTGGGAGCCGGCGTTGCCGCCGGTGTCCATCAGCATGGGGATATAGGCGGTCAGGATGGTGGCGGCGGCCAGCGCATTTTCAAAGCGGGAGATAATCTGCCCGGTAAAGGTGGCGGAAATCATCAGAAGCAGCAGCCACGGAATGCGGGATTTAAACATCTCCAAAATATCGGTTTTCAGATACGGCTTGTCGGAAGGAAGGATGGCCGCCATCTTTTCGATGTCCTCGGTGACCTCTTCCTGCAAGACGTCCATGGCGTCGTCCACGGTGACGATACCCACCAGACGGTTTTCCGTATCCACCACCGGCAGAGCCAGAAAGTCATATTTGGAGAGGGTGCGGGCGGTGTATTCCTGATCGTCCAGCGTGGAGACGGAGACAAGATTCGTCTCCATAATGTCTCCGATAATTGCGTCCTCCTCCGTCAGCAGCAATGTGCGGAGGGAAACCAGGCCGATGAGGTGGCGGTTGTCGTCAATGACATAGCAGATGTTGATGGTTTCCTTGTCGGGACCGGTTCGGCGGATGCGCTTGAAGGCGTCCTCCACCGTCATGGAAGCCTTCAGGTCCACAAACTCCGTGGTCATGATGCTGCCGGCGGAATCCTCCGGATATTTCAGAATTTCGTTGATGCTCTTGCGCATGTCCGGGTCGGAGTGCATCAGAATGCGCTTGACCACGTTAGCGGGCATTTCCTCTACGATGTCCACCGCGTCGTCCAGATACAGCTCGTCCAGCACCTCTTTAAGCTCCGTGTTGGAAAAGCCCTGAATCAAAAGCTCCTGTACGTCGGAGTCCAGCTCCACAAATACCGCCGCCGCAAGCTCTTTGGGAAGCAGACGAAAAAGAAGCGGAAGGTCCTCCTCCGAAAGGCCGTCCATCAAAGGGGCAATGTCCGCCGCCTCAAAGAGACACAGGAGGTCCCGCAAGGCGGCATACTGTTTTCGGCGAATGAACTCCTCTATTTTTTCTATCAGTTCCAAGCGCTTGTTTTCAAATTCCAACATACGCGGGGCCTCCTTTCTTCATATAATCGGCGGGGCAGACGCCCCAAAAAGTAAAAAAATCCCAATCGTCCCGTCCGGTACGATTGAGAAAATCTTTCTCCAAAAAACACTGCCGAGAGACGGCTTCGCCTCCCCACCGTTCAAGCTTTAGCTCCACAAGGCAGTGAAATTGCATTAGATGATACCTTAAAGTTCGATATCGCCTGTTCAAACCATCTCATGATGTCTCCATCATTTCGCGGCAGCAACCCATATCCCTGTGGTAGCCTTACCTACCGGACGCTGTTCACTTTTCTCCTTTATAGTATGCCTAAAAAGCCGCCGTGTCAACCTGTGGAGCCGCAAAATTGGACAAAAGAGAAAATTAGGGCAGAAGTTCCGCCCTCGGCCGTGCCACGGCAAGATTTCAGGAAGACAAACGTTTGTACGATAAAAGTGCTTGTAGGATTGTAAAGCGTATGATATAATAGTATACCTGTGAATCTCAAAGAATAACGCTGCGAGGGGGGAGCCCATGGGAATCCACGACGGACACCGGGAAAAAATGCGCCGGCGTTTTCTGGAAACGGGTCTTGCGGGCTTTGCCGACCACGAGGCGCTGGAGCTGCTTTTGTTTTATGCCATTCCCCGCAGGGATACCAACGCTTTGGCCCATGTGCTTTTGGAGCGGTACGGCTCTTTAGGCGCGACCCTCACCGCCCCGGTGGAGGACCTCCAAAAGGTAGACGGCGTGGGCGAGAGCGCGGCGCTGCTGCTGCGGCTGGTGCCCATGCTGACGGAGCGGAGCAGGGCAAGGGAGAGCGCGCCGGTGATTCTCAACTCCACGGAGCGGGCGGGGGAATACCTTCTGCACCGGTTCGACGGGAAAAAATACGAGCTGGTGTATGAGTTGTGTTTGGACAGGAAGGGAAAGCTTCTGGTGAGCAAGCTTTTGACCGAGGGCGACGTGAACGGCGCGGCGCTGAACATCCGCAAGCTGGTGGAAAATGCTCTGCTTGCCAATGCCAGCGCTGTGATTCTGTCCCATAACCACCCCAGCGGTGTGGCCCTGCCCTCCGGGGAGGACTTCGCCACCACCGACCGGGTGCGCATGGCGCTTGAAGGCGTGGGCATCCAGTTGGTGGACCACATCATCGTGGCGGACGGAGATTTCGTATCCATGCGGGACTCCGGCTACTTTACATCCTGATAAAACTGCCCAAAAGGAGGGCTTATGCCAAAATTTAAAGTTGTTTCTCCCTATGAGCCCTCCGGCGACCAGCCGGAGGCCATTAAAAAGCTGGCCTGGGGCATTGAGAACGGGCTGGACGAGCAGATTTTGCTGGGCGTCACCGGCTCGGGCAAGACCTTTACCATGGCCAAGGTCATCGAGCAAATTCAGCGGCCAACGCTGGTGCTTGCCCATAATAAAACGCTGGCCTCTCAGCTTTGCGAGGAATTCAAGGCATTTTTCCCCGACAACGCCGTGGAGTATTTTGTCTCGTATTACGACTATTATCAGCCCGAGGCCTATATTCCCCATACGGATACCTATATTGCCAAGGACGCGTCCACCAACGACGAGATTGACCGCCTGCGCCTTTCGGCCACCTGCGCCCTGCTGGAGCGGCGGGATGTGATTGTGGTGTCCTCCGTCTCCTGCATTTACGGACTGGGAGAGCCGGAGGATTTCGCCCGGCTGATGATTTCCATGCGTACGGGACAGACGTTGAACCGGGACGAGCTGCTGCGCCGTCTGGTGGAGGACCGGTACGAGCGCAATGATATTGCCTTCGAGCGGAATATGTTCCGCGTCCGGGGGGACACGGTGGAAATCTACCCCGCCTATTTCAGGGACAAGGCCCTTCGCGTGGAGTTTTTCGGAGACGAAATTGACCGCATTACGGAGTTCAACCCCGTCACCGGCGCGGCCTATCGCCTGCTGGAGCATGCGGTGGTCTATCCCGCCAGCCACTATGTCACCACCAAGGATAAGATGGACCGTGCCATCGGCGAAATCCGGGAGGAGCTGGAGGAACAGGTCCGATATTTCACTGAGCGCAACAAGCTGGTGGAGGCCCAGCGCATCCGCCAGCGGGTGGAGTACGACATTGAGATGATGACGGAGCTGGGCTACTGCTCCGGCATCGAGAATTACTCCCGCATCATCTCCCAGCGGCACGCCGGGTCCGCGCCCATGACGCTGCTGGACTTTTTTCCCAAGGACTTTATGGTGTTTGTGGACGAGAGCCATGTGACGCTGCCCCAGGTGCGGGCCATGTACAACGGGGACCATGCCCGCAAGCAGAGCCTGATTGACTACGGATTCCGCCTGCCCTGCGCCTTTGACAACCGCCCGCTGAAGTTTGAGGAGTTCGAGGAGCGGGCGGGTCAGGCGGTGTACGTCTCCGCCACCCCCGGTCCCTATGAGCGGGAGCGGGCGGGCCAGGTGGTGGAGCAGGTCATCCGCCCCACCGGGCTTTTGGACCCGGTGGTGGAGGTGCGCCCGGTGGAGGGCCAGATCGACGATCTGATTGCGGAGATTCAGTCCAGGTCCGAGCGGCGGGAGCGGGTGCTGGTGACCACTCTCACCAAAAAGATGGCCGAGGATTTGACGGAGTATTTCAAAAACGCCGGAATCAAGGTCCGCTATATGCACTCCGACGTGGAGACGATTGAGCGAATGGAGATTATCCGGGGCCTGCGGCTGGGAGAGTTTGACGTGCTGGTGGGCATCAACCTTTTGCGGGAGGGCTTGGATTTGCCGGAGGTGAGCCTTGTGGCCGTGCTGGACGCGGACAAGGAGGGGTTCCTCCGCAGCGAAACCTCCCTCATCCAGACCATGGGCCGCGCGGCGCGAAACGCAGAGGGCCTGGTCATTCTCTACGCGGATAAGATTACCCCCTCTATGCGGGCCGCCATGGACGAAACGGAGCGCCGCCGGAAAATTCAGGACGAGTACAACAAGGCCCACGGCATCGTGCCCAAAACGATTATCAAGGACGTGCGGAACACGCTGGAGATTTCCAAGTCTGCCGACCCGGAAACGGCGGGAAAACGCCGAAAGGCAAAGCTTACCGACCGGGAGCGGGCAGAGGAGATTGCGCGGCTTGAAAAGGAGATGAAGGAGGCGGGCAAAATGCTGGAATTCGAGTACGCCGCCATCCTTCGGGACCGCATTATCGAATTGCGGGGATAATCTGGACCCGCCTCACAGCTTTATAGGGACCTTTTCCTGTGTCAAGCCAGACAGCTTTGCCGGGGAAAAGCGAAGAGGGGAAGACGGCGGATGAAAAGCGGAGATATAGGCCGCGAGGCTGGCGCACAGCCGAAAGGAGAGCCGATGGAGGAAAACAGGGAAATTACAGAAACGCAGGAGCAAGCGCCCGCGCCTCCGCAGAAAGCCCCCGCCGACTGGCGGGCCTACGCCTGCATTCTGGCAGGCGCGGCGCTGTGGGGCATGATCGGGCTGTGGAACCGCCGATTGATGAGCGGGGGCCTTTCCCCGTGGTCCATCGTGCTGGTGCGAAACACCGGAGGCCTTGCCCTGCTGTCTGCAATTTTTGCTGTCCGGGACCGCAGCGTATTCCGGGTGAAGCGGGAGCATTTGAAATACTTTTTCGGCACCGGCGTGGTCAGCGTACTGTTGTTCACCGTGTGCTACTTTTCCTGCCAGAAAATCACGTCTCTGGCGGTGGCCTCTATCCTGCTGTATACAGCCCCGTCCATCGTGGTGATTTTATCCGCCATTCTCTGGAAGGAACCGGTGACAAAGAAAAAGCTGCTGGCGCTGGGGCTGACGCTGTTGGGCTGCGCCCTCGTGTGCGGAATTTTTGCGGGGAATTTGATGGTCACTCCGGCGGGGATTCTGCTGGGGCTGGGCGCGGGCTTTTTCTACGCGCTGTACAGTATTTTGGGGAGATACGCTTTGCGGGCCGGGTACGATGCCCGGACCACCACCGTGTGGACCTTTGTGTTTGCGGGGGCAGCGTCGCTGTTTTTCATCAGGCCGGCGGAGCTGGCGTCACTGAGCGCCGCGCCCTCCTTGTGGCTGGGCGCGTTGGGGCTGGTGGCGGTGTCCACCGTGGCTCCGTACCTGCTGTATACGTCGGGCCTTGCCCGGGTGGAGTCCGGCAAGGCGTCCATTATGGCAAGCCTTGAACCGGTGGTGGCCAGCCTTGTCGGTGTGCTGGTGTTTCAGGAGCCTATGAGCGGACTGACTCTTTTGGGGATTGTGTGCGTCCTTGCGGGCGTGGTGATTTTGAGGTGAGTCGATGAAGCAAAAAGACGAAAAAACCAATGTGATGCGGCTGCTGGATCAGAAAAAGATCCCCTATACCGCCCACTTTTACGAGGATACGGACGGCCCCTCGGGAGACAGGGAATACGGTCTGCATGTGGCCCAGGCCATGGGGCAGGACCCCGAACGGGTCTTCAAGACGCTGGTGGCCCAAGGCGCGTCGGGGGGAATTTATGTATACGGGGTCCCGGTGGCGGACAGCCTTGATTTGAAAAAGGCCGCAAAGGCGGCGGGGGAGAAGTCCGTGCAGATGCTTCCGGTGGCGTCTATTTTGGCTGTCACCGGCTATATCCGGGGCGGGTGCAGCCCCGTGGGGATGAAAAAGCGGTTTCCCACCGTGTTTCATGAAACGGCGGCGGACTTTGAAACCGTCTATATCTCCGCCGGGAAAATCGGCGCGCAGGTGGAGGTTCCCGTTCGGGACCTGCTGGCGCTGCTGGGGGCGGAGACGGCGGATATTGTGGCGGAGTGACCCCGGCGCGACGTGCCGGGAGATGGCGGCGGGGAAAGTCCCCCGCGGGAAACGTCCCCTCGGGGGACGGCAAGGAGTTTTTTTAAAATATGCAGGACAAAATTGTAGTAAAGGGCGCCCGCGCCAACAATCTTAAAAATGTGGATGTGACCATTCCCCGGGACAAGCTGGTGGTGCTCACCGGCCTCAGCGGGTCGGGAAAGTCCTCCCTGGCCTTTGACACCATTTATGCCGAGGGCCAGCGCCGCTATGTGGAAAGCCTGTCCTCCTACGCCCGGATGTTTTTGGGGCAGATGGAAAAGCCGGACGTGGACTATATCGACGGGCTCAGCCCCGCCATCTCCATCGATCAGAAGACCACCTCCAAAAACCCCCGGTCCACCGTGGGCACCGTGACGGAGGTGTATGACTATCTGCGCCTTCTCTGGGCACGGGCGGGCACACCCCACTGTCCCAAGTGCGGCAAGGAAATCCGCCAGCAGACCATTGACCAGATCATCGATCAGGTGATGGCCCTGCCGGAGGGGACCCGTATTCAGGTGATGGCTCCGGTGGTGCGGGGCAAAAAGGGCGAGTATGCCAAGACCTTTGAGGACGCCCGGAAATCGGGCTACGTCCGCGTCCGGGTGGACGGCTCCCTCTATGAGCTGGACGAGGAGCTGAAGCTGGAGAAGAACAAAAAGCACACCATTGAAATTGTGGTGGACCGCCTGATTATCCGGGAGGATGTGCGCCAGCGGCTGACGGACTCGGTGGAAACCGCCTCCTCCCTGACGGGGGGTGTGGTGCTCATCAATCTGGTGCGGGAGGAGCAGGATTTGACCTTCTCCCAGAACTACGCCTGCGAGGACTGCGGCGTCTCCCTTGAGGAGCTGGCCCCCCGGCTGTTCTCCTTCAACAATCCCTTCGGCGCGTGCCCCGCCTGTATGGGCCTTGGCAGCCAGCAAAAGGTGGACCCGGCGCTGGTGGTGCCGGATGGGGAGCTGTCCATTCTGGACGGGGCCATTCAGGCCTCCGGTTGGAACAACATCCGGGGCGACGGCATCTCCCGGATGTATTTCGACGCGCTGTCAAAAAAGTACCGGTTCTCCCTGTCCGTTCCCTTTAAGGATTTGCCGGAGGACATCAAAACCGTCATTTTTTATGGGACCGGCAATGAAAAGCTGGACCTGCACTATGACCAGCCCCGGGGCAAGGGCGTGCTGCACCAGCCCTTCGAGGGCATCTGCACCAATCTGGAGCGCCGCTATCAGGAAACCCAGAGCGACTCCATGCGCCGGGAGCTGGAGGAATTCATGACCCAGCAGCCCTGCCCCACCTGTGGGGGGAAGCGCCTGCGCAAGGAGGCGCTGGCCGTCACCGTGGGGGATTTAAGCATCTACGACTTTACAAAAATGTCCGTGGTAAACGAGCTGGACTGGGTGGGCAAGCTGAAGCTGACGGAGCAGCAAATGCTGATTGCCGACCGGATTCTCCGGGAGATTAAAAGCCGCCTGGGGTTTTTGCAGTCCGTAGGCCTTGGATATCTGACCCTTTCCCGCGCCGCCGGGACGCTCTCCGGCGGCGAGAGCCAGCGCATCCGTCTGGCGACCCAGATCGGCTCCTCTTTGATGGGGGTGCTGTATATTCTGGACGAGCCCTCCATCGGGCTGCACCAGCGGGACAACGACAAGCTGCTCGCCACCCTCAAACGCCTGCGGGACTTGGGCAATACCCTGCTGGTGGTGGAGCATGACGAGGACACCATGCGCGCGGCGGACTATCTGATCGACGTGGGGCCGGGCGCTGGCGTCCACGGCGGCGAAATTGTGGCCGCCGGAACGCCGGAGGAGGTCATGGAAAACCCCGACTCCGTGACGGGACAGTACCTTTCCGGACGGCGGAAAATTGCCGTTCCCGCAGTCCGGAGGACGGGCAGCGGCAGCGTTTTGAAGGTTGTGGGCGCGGCGGAAAACAACCTGAAAGACGTCAATGTGGAAATCCCGCTGGGGACCTTTACCTGCGTCACCGGCGTGTCCGGGTCGGGAAAGTCGTCTCTTGTCAACGAGATTATTTTTAAGAAGCTGGGCGCGGAGCTGATGCGCATGAAGACGCGGCCCGGAAAGTGCGGGCGCATCGAGGGGCTGGAGCACCTTGACAAGGTGGTGGACATCGACCAAAGCCCTATCGGGCGCACCCCCCGC
>JAEWML010000095.1 GCA_023393155.1 Bacillota bacterium | reverse complement strand
CCTTAAGGGCGCGGAGGAAGCCAATCAGGTTTTTCTCATCGTCAAAGACGGCAAGGCACACGCAGCCGTCGGTTGTCTTTTCTACAATGGTATCATAGTCAAAGGCGGCCAGAGAGCCGGTGTTTTTGTTCTCCCCGATGTTCACGGGGTGAAATTTCCGGGCAATCTCAAAATAGCGCTTGAATTTCGGGCCGGAGCCCTCCACATTCAGGCCCTGGGCAGACATACACAGAACGACGAAGTCGCGCTTCAGGCTTTCGACGGAACCCTCTCTATGTAACGTATGAGACATATACGAATCCTCCCAATCAGTTCAGGTGGCCGAGGCCGACGTTGTTTTTGCAGTTGGGGCGGTACCAGATCCCGGCTTCGTCCAGGATGCGCCTGGCCTCGTTGCCGCCGTCCTTGTCGTTGATGGAGATGACATCCAGGCTGAAGACCGTGTCGATGTCGTCAGAGGCCGCGATGACCGCCTCCACGCATTCGCGCAGCTTTTCAATGGGTACGGCTGCCTCCACGATGCCGGAGATGACGCGTTCATCCAGAATATCCGGGTCCAGCGTGCCGGTCTTTTTGTCCACGATGTAGCTGGTGATGGGATTGAGGTCCTCAAACTCGGCTCCGTGGAACGCCAGCACCCGGGACATCTTTTCAAGGTCCCGCAGGGAGCTGGAGATCTGGGGGCGGCCCATCTCCACCGCGATGCCTGCAAAGCCGGGCTTGAAGCGGTGGGTGATGTCGTTGGTCTTCATCTCCTCGGTTCCCCGGCCGTTGACACCCCGGTATACGGTGGTCACGTCGCTCATCTGGGACCGGATCTGACGGGGCCACTCCAGCGTCTGCTTTTCCAGCGCATCCTTCGGGCAGACCGCCGCCCGCTGGCAGTTGCCGCATTCGGTGCAGATATCCAGGTCAATGGAGGCTTTTCGCTGCGCAACGGAGATCGCCCGCACGGGACAATAAACCGTGCATTTTCCGCAGCCAATGCATTTTTCCGTATTGACAACCATATGTAGTTCTCCTTTATTAAGTTTCCCTCGGTATCAAGTTTACCCGGCAAGGCCGCCGGGACGGCATGCGTGAACGCATTCCGGGCTTTCAGGGCAGAGCTCATCCCGCTTTGCGCGCCCTGCTCTTTTTTACGAGCTTTATCACTTGGGGCGCAATCATCAGAATGACGGTCAGCGCCAGCAGGGTGACCGTGATCGGTTTCGTCCAGAAGAGGGACGCGCTGCCGTCGTTGGTGATGAAGGCCCGATACAGATTTTTTTCAATAGTAGGGGTCAGGACGAAGGACAGCAGCATCGGCGCCGTGGGATATTCGTATTTGGTCATGAAGTAGCCCAGGACCGCGCCGATGATCATGACATAGATGTTCGTCATGTCGTTGGATGCGGTGAAGGCGCCGATGAAGCACAGCACCACCACGATGGGGGAGAGGAGCTTGGCGGGCACGCTGATGAGCTTCACCAAAAACGGGATGGACAGCATGGCCATGACCAGGCAGAGCACGTTGCCGATGTACATGCTGGAGATCAGGCTCCAGCAAAATTTCGGTTGATCGGTAAAAAGCTGCGGGCCCGGCGTCAGGCCCCACATCATCAGTCCGCTCAGCAGAACCGCCGCAGTACCGGAGCCGGGGATTCCCAGCGCCAGCAGCGGGGCGAAAGCACCCGCGGCGGAGGAGTTGTTGGCGGCCTCGGACGCTGCGACGCCCTCCGGAATTCCGGTGCCGTACAGCTTGCCGCGCTTGCTTACGCGCTTGTTGAAGATATAGCACAAAAAGGCTGAAATCGTGGCGCCGGAGCCGGGCAGGATGCCGACGATGGTTCCCAGAAAGCCAGATCTGGCAATCGCGGGTGCACAATCCTTCGCCTCCTGCCGGGTGATCATGGCGTCGCGGAAGCGCAGCTTTTTACCGGACAGCGCAGACATGTCCACGCCCTTGTCCGACATCATGCTCATCACCTGGCTGAAGCCGAACACGCCGATGACGAAGGGCACCAGCAGAACGCCGCTGAGCAGGTTCATGGAGCCGAAGGTATAACGGGGCATTCCGGTGGCGCCGTCGATGCCGATGGTGGCAATCAGAATGCCCAGCATCGCGGAGGCCATTCCCTTGCTGGGCGATTCGCCCAGCAGCCAGCTGATGCTGCTCAGCGAAAAGATCATCACCGCGAACATCTCGCTGGGTCCGAATTTCAGGCCCAGATCCGCCAGCATTGTCCCGAGAAAAGTCAGAATCAGAATGCCGATGGTGCCGCCGAGAAAGGAGGCGACGTTTGCGGTGAACAGCGCCTTGCCGGGCATTCCCTTCTTGGTCAGCGGATAGCCGTCCAGAGTGGTCATGATGGCCGGGGAGTCGCCGGGGATGTTCAACAGAATCGCGCTGAAGGAGCCGCCGTACATATTGCCGTAGTAAATCGCGGCCAGCATAATGATGGCGGAGGTGGCGTTCATCTTGAACGTGAGCGGCAAAAGCAGGGCGCAGCCCAGCAGGGAGCCGATTCCCGGCATGACGCCCACCAGAATTCCCATTATGCCGCCGAACGCCGCCATCAAAAGGTTGTAAGGGGTTCCCGAAATCGCGAAACCCTGCAAAAGCATCGTAAAGTTTTCCATATGCCTGGCCCCTCCTTACAGGATGCCCAGCAGGCCGCGGGGAAGAGGAACCTGCAGCCACAGTTTAAAAACTCCATAGATAAACAGCATCGAACCAACGGTGGTCAGCGCGGACCTTTTTATCCCGTATCCGGACAGAAACTTCAGCCAGCAGAAAACCATGACCGTCATGGTCAGCAGCATGCCGATCAGGGAGGTGCCCACGACGCAGCCGACCGCGATCAGAAGGGGAATCATCTCCCTCCAGTTGATTGCCTTGAACGAATCCTCAAAGTACTGTCTGTTGATTTTCGTGGTTCGCAGGGTCTTGGAAATGGTAATTAGCAGCATCGCCATCATAATGGCGGAGGCCGCTCCCGGCACCAGGCCGTTTCCGATGGAAAGCCCCTTCCAGAGCGTCAGGCCCGTCACCGCCGTGCCGAACCAGAAAATGCCGATTCCCAGCAAAATCAGGTCAAAAATCAAAGGCATAGTATTTCCTCCAAAGTCAAATTGCAGATTTGGGCCTTGCATTTGAGTCCTGTGTGTCAGAAGGCGAAACCCTGCCGCAGCGGGCGCCGCCTGCCCGCCCCGTGGGGCCGCCGCAGACC
>JAEWML010000066.1 GCA_023393155.1 Bacillota bacterium | reverse complement strand
TAAAAACTGAAAACATCCTTATTGACATGGGGCAAAGGGCCGCGCCGGTTTTTGTCGGGCTGGCGGAACCAGCATGTTACCTTTCCCCGCCACGGCGGAGCGAGAGCTTATCGGGCTTGCGGGAGTTTGTAGAGCTTGCCGGCGCTTGTGTGCGCCTGCGGAGACATTGCCTCCGGTTTAACTTTTTTCCCGACTTTTCCATGGCGGCGCTGCATTGCTGCATGGGCAGAATTCCCGGCGCATAGATTGTTTTGTCTTTAAAGCGCAGCTCTTTTTTCTCCCCCAGTCTAAAAAAACGCGGGATTTTACCCGAATATGCTGGCTCATTCGGTTAGTATGTGCTATAATGTCGAAGTGTGGCGGCGTGGGCCGCGGCCAATTCCTGCAGTACGGGGAGGCATTGACACAATATGACGCTATGGAACAACCACCTTTTAATGAATGCGGTAATCGCTTGGATTACCGCGCAGGTCCTGAAGGTGATCATCTATGCTCTGGTGAACCGACGGCTGGACATTCGCCGCCTGTTTGGAGACGGGGGGATGCCCAGCGGCCACTCCGCCACCGTGACGGCTTTGGCCGTCACCGCCGGGCTGGAGTGCGGACTGGACTCGGCAGCCTTTGCCGTCTCCGCCATTTTGGCCATCATTGTCATGCACGACGCCATGGGCGTGCGTCTGGAGGCAGGCAAGCACGCCAAGGCCCTTAACGAGCTTTTGGAGCTTGCCAGCAGCGATCTTGAAAACGAGGTCAAGCTGAAGGAATTTGTGGGGCATACTCCGCTTCAGGTGGCATTCGGCTGCCTTTTGGGTCTGGTGCTGGCGGTGATTCTGAGCTGACTTTCAGGTGATTTTTGCCTGGATGGGCGGAGGTTTGCTTGCAGTGCGCTGTGCGCCTTTTGGCGCGGAGATGTCCTTGTTCCGCATCGCAGTCTTCAATATCTGCGTGCATTCAGGCGATTTTCATTCTCATCTAATTTGAATATTTACATCACAAAGCGGGGGATTGCCGATTTGGCAATCCCCCGTTTTTTTCATATCCGCGCTTAAGCGGACGGCTTATAAGTAATCTTCCGCCCTGTCCAGCCAGTCCCCCACCAAAGCGGCGAACACCTCCGGCCGCTCTATCTGCAAATTGTGGCCTGCCAAATCCAGCAGGGCAAACGCCGCCCTCGGCATATCCTCCAGCAGCTTCCACAAATCCCGGTAGCCCACGCAGATGTCCTGCCGACCGGCCAGCAGCAGCGCGGGCCGGTCAAAGCCCAGCGCCCGGACCTGTGCGTCCACGTCGAAGGAAAAGGAATAGCTCCGCCGCAGCGCCGCCACGAATTCCCCGTTTGAAAGGCCCAGCCCGGAGGAAATCTCTTTTTCATACCGTTCATAGACCCGCCGGTTTGCCAGCACCGCCAGATTGCAAAACGCCGCCCGCTCCTTCGGTCCCAGCTCCCGGAGAAAATCCTCATCATAGCGCAGGGCGCCCACCGGGGGCAGCTCCCGTTTTTCCGGCTCCGGCACAGTCACCGGGCAGATCAGCAGCAGCCCATCCGCCAGCGGGCCCAGCTCCGTGGTCAAAAGGCCCCGGGCAAGGTAGCCGCCGTAGGACTCTCCCACCAACAAAATCCGTTCTCCTGCCATCAGCTCGGCCACAAGGGCCCGTAGAAGCTCCAGAATCCCGTCGGAAGAGGCCTGCTCCATGGGCGCGTCTGACCGGCCCATGCCGGGCAGGTCCACGTAGATGCGCCGGTAGCCGGGCCGATGTTCAAACACCGGCTCCATGCACCCAACCATCAATCGGTGGTCGCAGCCAAGGCCGTGGAGCAGCACCACCGGCTTCCCCTCGCCCACGCTGCGGCAGTAAAGCCGAACGCCCTGCACCGTTTTGTACATCTTCTTCACCCCCGACGGCGGTTTCTGCCGCGTGCCTTCTCTTCTTTCAGCGCTCCAGCGCGGCCTTTACTCCTCCTGTGTCTGGGCCGCCGTGCCGCCTAAATCCACATCGCGGCTCTGCCCGGAGGGGGCGGTCCCCTTCTCAGGTCCGCCCAGACCAAAGTCTCGCTCCACGCTGGCGGTGTCCCGCCGAAGCATAGTTTCCATCACCCGAATATCGCTGTCCACGTCCAGCACGTCGGTCTTGTAAAGCTCGTCCAGTTGGTGCTCAAAGCCCGCGACAATGGAATCCATGGTCTGCTCAATCCGCAGCTTGGCCTGACGCAGGTTCTCTCCCTCCACGCCCGCCGCGTCAAACTCCGCGTAGGAGTCCAGCAGCTTTTGGGTGGTGGGCAGGTAGTAGTTCATAAATGTGTCGATGCGGCCCTGCTTTTTCGGGTCCGCCTCCACCGCCCGGAAAATACGGGCGGTCACGTCCTCCAAACGGTCAATTTTCTCAGACAAAACAGGGTCGGCAATCCGCTCGTTGGCCCGGCGAATACTCCGCAGAATGCCGGAATAGCCCTCCTCTGCCTCCTTGGGCGGCTGGCGGGCGGGGTCCTCCGCTTCCTTTTGGCGGCGGTGGGCCTCCTCCGCCCGGGCGCTGCGGAAAAAGCAGCCCTGACTTTGGTCCAGATAGGCCTGAGGGCCAAAATAGCCCCGGTCGATCATTTTCTCCAAGTCCTTTTCCACCCGCCGTTTGGACCAGCCCAGCTTTTGGCACAGGTCCTTCAGGGAAACAGCCTCCGTCTCCCCCAGCACGGCGGAATAACGGGCATAGCGGCGCAGGGCAGCGTCCATACTCAGTCCGCCCAAAAACAGGCCCAAGCCGCCCGCCGCAATGGCCAAATACTGCAAGAGGTCCCAGAGGTATCCGCCGTAACCCCCGAACACCATTCCCGCCGGGTCCCAAGCGGACAGAAAGCCGATGCCCATGGCGATAAGGCCGATTACCTTCATGGTTCGGGCATTGGACTGCTTCACCACCGGGGGACGGGTCAGGTTTCTGGCCGCAGCTTCGGCCCTGCCGCCCACGGCATGCCCCTGCGGGCGGGCCTGCTCCATGCCCGGGCGCACGGAAGCCGCGGGCGCGGCTTTTTTCCTGCCGCTGCCCGTGCCAAACAGCTTGGAAAACAGCAGAAACAGCGCCACGGGACAAACGCCTATTGCGAACAGGAAGATGATCAGCGCCCAATGGCCCCAGTCGCCGTCCTTATTTCGTTTCTCGGGGGTCATGGGCGTCACTTCTCTTTCCTTTTCAGCTTTTCTTTCGACCCGTCGGG
>JAEWML010000062.1 GCA_023393155.1 Bacillota bacterium | reverse complement strand
CTGATGTGCTGCCTGAAATACGAGCAGAACGCTTATGAAGACGCCATGAAGCGGATGCCGAAAGCCGACTCCTTTGTGCAGACGCCGGACGGCCCGGGCAACGTGCGCAGCGTGAACCTTCTGCGGGAAACCGTGAAGGTGAGCCTTGACTCCGCGCCGGAGCCTCAGAAAACCTATCATAACTGTGAAATCCGGGTTCTGCGCAGCGGCAAGGGCAGCCGGGAGGGCATTGAAATCCCCCGTGAGCGGCCCGACCGCTATGTGGAAGAGCGGGAGGAGGAGGATATTCTGCAATTTGTCTCTTCCGAGCCGCTGATGTCCATGGGAAAGCTGGAGGACCTACCCAGCCGGGAGCGCATCACCCCTCCGCAGGAGGGCGAGCGCCGGAATTCTTCCCGCCGCCGCCATCGCGGCGGAAAGGGCGGCTCAACCGGGAAAAACCCGGCGGGGCAGAGCACCGCGTCCGAAAAGCCCCAGCCGCCCCGCCCCGCCAAGCCTAAGGCACAGGCAAAGCCGCAGCCCCCCAAGAGCGACCGGCCCGCCGGGGAAAAGCCCCGCGGGGAAAAAAGCGAGGGGGGGCAGGCCGTCCGCCGCCCCCACCACAGGGGCGGACGCCGCAGAGGGGGCGGAGGAGGCGGCCAAAGCCAAGGCGGAGGCACTTCCGGGGAATAAACGCGTAAAAACTTACGGCGGGGAGAGGGGAAATTCCTCTTCCCGCCTTTATGAAATCGGGAGGAACGGCATGGGAAGGTTTGACGGCGTACTGCTGGCCAGCGATTTTGACAATACCTTGATTTATACGGAGGAAGCCCTGCGCTCCGGCCGGCCCGTCCCTCCTTTGTCGGCGGGAAACCGGCTGGCGCTGGAGTCCTTTATGGCCCAAGGCGGGCGCTTCACCGTGGCCACCGGGCGGGCGCTGCCCGCCTTTGAGCGGCTGGCTCCGCTGGTCCCTATGAACGCACCCTGCGTGGTGTGCAACGGGGCGGCGATTTATGACTTTAAAAAGGGCGAATATCTGGAGACGGCGCTTCTACCCGCCCAGAGCCGGGAGCGGGGGCAGGAGGTGCTGGACGCGTTTCCCCGGGTCGGGGTGGAGGCATATCATCTGGACAGCGTCATCCACGCGGTGCAGGTGAACCATATTATCCGCGCCCACGAGCATCTTACCGGCGTGCGGGTGCGGGCGCTGCCCCGCCTGACGGAAGCGCCCCTGCCCCTGAGCAAGCTTTTGTTTGAATCAGAGCACAGGGACCTTGTACAGGCCGAGGAATTTATCCGCAGCCGGGATTGGGCTGCGGAATACGAGCTGATTTATTCGGGAAAAACCCTTTTGGAGCTTACCGCGAAGGGTGCGGATAAGGGCGGAATGCTCTGCCGCCTTGCGGCGCATCTCGGCATTGCGCCGGAGCATGTCTACGCGGTGGGAGACGAACGCAACGACCTGACCATGCTGGCGCGGGCTTCTCAGGGCTTTGCCCCCGCCAACTGCGTGCCCGACGTGGCCCACTGCGGGGCGCGGCTTGTCTGCGACGCCCGGGGCGATGCGCTGGCGGAGGTGATTGCCGCGCTGGAGGAACGCTATTCCTGACGGCGTCAGCACACCCCCTTTACCATTCCGCGTTTTTACGTAGAACCCGCGCTTCTTCCGGCGCACTTGCCCTGCCCTCGGAATTTTGCGGCGGGAGTATCCGCCCTGCGAGAGAAATCACTTTTTTGAAGGGCCGCTCTACACGGCCCTTTAAAATTGTAATATTTAAAAAAATTCTTGACAAACGGCAAATCTGTGTTATTGTATTACTTGCCTAGAACAATAGAACAGGAGGTGCGGTATGAAGTGGCAGTTTTCAAGTGACGCACCCATCTACTCTCAATTGATTGAGCAGATCAAGGTGGGCATCGTATCCGGCGCGTTTCCGCCGGGAGAGCGGCTTTCATCGGTGCGGGACCTGGCCATGGAGGCCGGGGTGAATCCCAACACCATGCAGCGGGCTTTGACAGAGCTGGAACGGGACGGACTGGTATACAGCCAGCGGACCGCAGGCAGATTTGTAACGGAGGACACGGCGATGATCGAATCGGCAAAACAAAAGCTGGCGGACCGCCAGATTCAGAATTTTTTGACGGCAATGACCCGTTTGGGCTTTGAAAAGGAAGAAATCTTGACGCTGGTGCGTCGGGAAAACGCGGGGGAGGGTTTAACGCATGGCGATTTTTGAATGCAGTGAGCTGACGAAGAGCTACGGCCGCGCATTGGCTCTGGACCACCTGAGCCTGACGGTGGAGCCGGGCCACATTGTGGGACTTCTGGGTCCCAACGGGAGCGGCAAAACCACCCTGATCAAGCTGGCAAACGGCCTGCTGACGCCCGACTCCGGCTTGGTTCTGGTGGACGGAAGGGCGCCCGGCACGGAGACGCATGCCATTGTGTCCTATCTCCCGGAGCGCACCTGCATCCCCCTGTGGATGAGCACCCGGAAGCTGCTGGACTTTTATCAGGACTTTTACGCGGATTTCCGTCGGGAGCGGGCGGAGGAGATGCTGGCGCACCTGAACATCCGGATGGACCAGACGATTCGCCAGATGAGCAAGGGCACCCGGGAAAAGGTGCAGCTGATTATGGTGATGAGCCGGGCGGCAAAGCTGTATCTGCTGGATGAGCCTATCGGCGGCGTGGACCCGGCCACTCGGGATTACATTCTCAACACCATTATCGGAAACTATGATCCCGAGGCCGCTGTGGTCATTTCCACGCATCTGATTGCGGATGTGGAGCAGGTGCTGGACGAGGTCATTTTCATCAATCAGGGGCAGGTCGTTCTTCAGTCCTCCGTGGATCAGATCCGGGAGGAGAAGGGCATGAGCGTGGATGCGCTGTTTCGGGAGGTATTCAAATGCTGAGAAAACTGATCAAACACGAATTCCGGGCCACGGCCCGGGTGATGGGACCGCTGTTTCTCATCATTCTGGTTCTGGCGCTGACGGCAAACCTGTCGCTGCACTTCCTGCTGGATGCCCAGGGCTTTTTCCCCAATCTGATGGGCGGGCTGCTGCTGTTCGCCTTCGGCGTCGGCATGGCGGCGCTGGTGATTATCTCCATCGTGCTGATGGTGGAGCGC
>JAEWML010000055.1 GCA_023393155.1 Bacillota bacterium | reverse complement strand
ATGCGGGTGTGCAATCTGGACACCTGCCCCGCGGGCATCGCCACCCAGAATCCCGTCCTGCGCAAGCGCTTTTCCGGAAAGCCGGAATATGTAATTAACTTCATGTACTTTGTGGCCCGGGAGCTGCGAGAGCTGATGGCCCGGCTTGGCGTGCGCACCGTGGACGAACTGGTGGGACGCAGCGACCTTCTGCGGGTCCGGGAAAAGCTGGTCACCCTCCGGGCGGAAGCTTTGGAGCTGGGCGGACTGCTGGGCAATCCCACCGGCGAACGCGTTCCCCATTTTGACCCGGAGGACGTGTATGACTTCGGCCTTGAAAAGACGGCGGACATGCGCATCCTGATGGAAAAGCTGGGAAAATCCCTGAAGGGGAAGCGCGGCGGACGGCTGGAAGTAAACGTGTCGTCCACCGACCGGGCCTTCGGCGTACTCTTCGGCTCTGAGATTACCCGCCGGTGCGGCAATTCCCTGCCGGACGACAGCTATGTCGTCACCTGCCGCGGCGGCGGCGGGCAGTCCTTCGGCGCGTTTATCCCCACGGGGCTGACCCTGACGCTGGAGGGCGACTGCAACGACGGCTTCGGAAAGGGCCTTTCCGGCGGAAAGCTGATTCTCTATCCCCCTAAAAGCAGCGTTTTCAAGCCCGGTGAAAACGTGATTGTGGGCAACGTGGCCCTTTACGGGGCCACGGCGGGCCGGGCGTTTATCAACGGCATGGCGGGCGAGCGGTTCTGCGTGCGCAATTCCGGCGCCGTGGCGGTGGTTGAGGGCGTGGGCGACCACGGCTGCGAATACATGACCGGGGGAAGGGTGGTCATTCTCGGCCCCACCGGGAAAAATTTCGCGGCGGGCATGTCCGGCGGCGTGGCCTATGTGCTGGACGAAAAGCACGATTTGTACCTGCGTCTGAATAAGGAGCAGGTGCTGACGGACACGCTGACCGAACCCCACGACATTCAGGAGTTACGCGCCCTCATTGAGGAGCACGTTGCCGCCACCGGCTCCCCCCGGGGCAAGAAGATTCTGGCGGCATTCCAGTCCTATATTCCCTGCTTCAAGAAGGTCATGCCCATCGACTATGACCGGATGCTCCGGGCCATCGCCCAGCGGGAGGAAAAGGGCATGAGCCGCCAGCAGGCGGAAATTGAGGCGTTCTACGCCCGGACGCAGGCATGAAGGGAGACTACATATGGGTAAAATTACCGGATTCTTGGACTATACCCGTCAGAACGATTCTCAGCGCCCTCCCCTGGAGCGGCTGGAGGACTGGGCCGAATTCCATCTCCCCCAGCCCGACGGCGTCCGCGCCCGGCAGGGCGGGCGGTGCATGAACTGCGGCACGCCTTACTGTCAGGCGGGGATGCTCTACGAAGGGGAGGTCTTCGGCTGCCCCCTTCACAACCTGATTCCGGAGTGGAACGACATGCTTTGGTCCGGAAACCGGAGCCACGCCCTGAGCCGCCTTCTCAAAACCAACAACTTTCCCGAATTTACCGGGCGGGTCTGCCCCGCCCCCTGTGAGGACGCGTGTATCTGCGGGCTGTACGGCGACGCGGTGACCATCCGGGACAACGAGCTGTGTGTGATTGAGGACGCGTTCACCTCCGGCGGCATGAAGCGCCGCCGCCCGCCCCAGTGGTCCGGGAAGAAAATTGCCGTGGTGGGCTCCGGCCCGGCGGGGCTGGCCGCGGCGGACCAGCTGAATCACCGGGGCCATTCCGTCACCGTCATCGAGCGGGAAGCCCAGCCCGGCGGACTTTTAACCTATGGCATCCCTAACATGAAGCTGCCCAAGTCCGTGGTGCTGCGGCGCGTCAGCCTGATGACCGACGAGGGCGTGTCCTTTGTCACCGGCGTGGACGCGGCAAAGCCCGAGACTGCCCGGCGGCTCACAGAGGAGTACGACGCGGTGATTCTCTGCTGCGGAGCCGAGCAGCCCCGTCCGCTGGGTCTTGATGCGGCGGGCATTGCCGGGGTGCTCTACGGCACCGAGTATTTAAAAGCCGCCGTGGAGCGGCAGGCGTTTGAGCTGGAAATTCCCGAAAGCTCGTTGGCAAGCGGCAAGGACGTGGTGGTCATCGGTACGGGCGACACCGCCTCCGACTGCGTGGCCACCGCCCTGCGGCAGGGCTGCAAATCTGTCGTCCAGTTGGTGCGCCGCTCTAAGGAGGACTATCTTTCCGCCGACGGCAGTCTTCCGGCGGACTATGCCCACGAGGAAGCCGCCGCGGTGTTCGGGGCGGACCCCCGGCGCTTCGGCACGCAGGTCCAAAGCTTTGTGTCCGGAGAGGACGGGGCGCTGACCGCCGTCGTCACCACGCAGGGCGACACGCTCCCCTGCGGACTTTTGATTGGAGCCACCGGCTTTTCCGGCTGTGTGGAAGCCGTCTGTTCCGCCTTCGGCGTGGAAAAGAGCGACGCTGTTTTCAAAGATACCCGCCGTTTTTCCACAAACGCGGAAAAGGTCTTCATCGCCGGGGATATGCGCCGGGGCGCGTCGCTGGTGGTCTGGGCCATCGCGGAGGGGCGCACGGTGGCTGCGGAGGTGGACCGATTTTTAAGCGGCTACACGAATCTTGTTGGAAGTGTATAATATTGCAGAATTTTTTATGCAGTATGCTAATTTTCTTGAGAGATTCGCCAGTTGACGCACATTCGTTTTCGTAGTAAAGTCATACCAATATAACTGGCAAAGGCGCCGGAGAGAGCAAACCGCTCTCCGGCGCCTTTGCCAATTTTTGTAGCTGTGTGCAAACAGAGGAGGAAAAACTATGAGCGCTATCGACACCTTATGGGTCCTGCTGGGGGCCACGCTGGTCTTTTTCATGCAGGCCGGCTTCGCCATGGTGGAAACCGGGTTTACCCGCGCCAAAAACGCGGGCAATATCTGCATGAAAAATCTGATGGATTTTGTCTGCGGCACCATCGTCTACTGGCTGATCGGCTTTGGCATCATGTACGGCGCGGAGCTGATTCCCGGCGTGATGGGCACCCCCGCGGTGGCCTCGGCGGCGGACACGGACTGGACCTTTCTCATCTTCCAGACGGTTTTCTGCGCCACCGCCGCCACCATCGTCTCCGGAGCCATGGCGGAGCGGACAAAATTTAAGAGCTATCTTGTCTACTCCGTCATCATTTCCCTGTTCGTCTATCCCGTTTCCGGCCATTGGATCTGGGGCGGCGGCTGGCTCAGCACGCTGGGCACGCCCGACGGACTTCTGCCGGGCCTTGGGGCATACGGCTTCCACGACTTCGCGGGTTCCACCGCCGTACATATGGTGGGCGGACTCAGCGCCTTTATCGGGGCGATGATTTTAGGCCCCCGAATCGGAAAATACGGCAAGGACGGCAAGTCCCGCGCCATCCCCGGCCACTCCATTACTTTGGGCTGTTTGGGCGTGTTCATTCTGTGGTTCGGGTGGTTCGGGTTTAACCCCGCCTCCTCCCTTGCCATTGACGGGCTGACCCAGAACGTGGGCCGCATCTTCGTCACCACCAACATGGCGGCCGTCACCGCAACGCTCACCGCCATGTGCATCACCTGGATAAAATATGGCAAGCCCGACGTGTCTATGACGCTGAACGGCTCTCTTGCGGGCCTTGTGGCCATCACCGCCGGATGCTCCACCGTCACCGTCACCGGTGCGGCTGTCATCGGCGTCATCGCAGGCTTTACCGTGGTATTTGGCGTGGAGTTCATTGACCAGAAGCTGAAGGTAGACGATCCCGTGGGTGCGGTGGGTGTTCATGGCTGCTGCGGCGGGGTGGGCACCCTGCTCGTGGGCGTATTTGCCTATTTCGACCCCTATACAGACGCGGAGGTGCTGACCCGGGGCGCGGGGCTGGGCCTTGTTTACGGCGGCGGCTTTGCCCAGCTGATCGTACAGATTATCGGCGTTCTGGCTGTGGCCGCGTGGGTGAGCGTCACCATGACCTGCATGTTCCAGATCATCAAGCACACCATCGGCCTGCGGGTGTCCCGTCAGGAAGAGCTGGAGGGGTTGGATTCCACTGAGCACGGCCTGTTCAGCGCCTATGCCGATTTCACGGTTGCCCGCAGCGATTACGACCAAGAGGCTCCCTTAGGTAATGTCCCTGTGCGGGAGGCCATCCCCGTGGAGTTGGTGACTCCCGACGCCGGAGACGCCGTCCCGGTTGCTCCCCCCGGAGTCAAAATCACCAAAATTGAAATTCTCTGCAATCAGGGCAAATTTGACGCGCTGAAAACCGCCCTGTTTGACATCGGCATCACCGGCATGACCTGCACCAACGTCATGGGCTGCGGCGAGCAGCGGGGCGCAAGCGAATACTATCGCGGCGTGAAAATGGAGGTCAATATCCGGCCAAAGCTGAAGGTGGACATTGTGGTGTGCAAGCTGCCTGTTTCCCTCGTGGTGTCCACCGCCAAGCAGGCGCTGTACACCGGCCACATCGGCGACGGGAAAATTTTTATCTACGATGTGGAAAATGTCATCAAAGTCCGCACCGGTGAGGAGGGCTACGACGCCTTACAGGACGACGTCGGCTGAGCCTTCCCCCCGCGGAACATACACACCCCTTCTAAACGGAAGCCGCCCGGAGCAACTGCTTCGGGCGGCTTCCGCTTGATAGTTTTTTAATAATTTCTCACAAAATCCTTCCCGTCCGCCGGGAACAAGGACATGTCACAGAGCCTTCACGGCATCGAAATCATCGGTAATCTCATGGCCGGGGGCGCGGGTTGCAAGACTGACAATGACGATGAAGACGCAGGCGGTCAAAAATGCGGGCAGCAGCTCGTAGATGTTCCACGCGCCGCCCATGGGCCGCACCAGATACTTCCACACAAAAACCATGGTGCCGCCGGAGATCATGCCCGCCAGCGCCCCCTGCCAGGTGCTCCGCTTCCAGAACAGGGCGGACAGAACCACGGGGCCAAAGGCCGCGCCGAAGCCCGCCCACGCGAAGGACACGATACCGAACACGGAGCTGCTGGGGTCCCGGGCCATCAGCATGGCAATCAGGGCGATACCCAGCACCGTCAGCCGGGCGGCCGCCACTTTTTTCCCCTCGCTCATTTTCACATGCAAGCACTCGTCCAGCAGGTTCTGGGACACACTGGAGGCCGCCGCCAGAAGCTGAGAGTCGGCGGTGGACATGGTGCTGGCCAGAATCCCCGCCAGCACCACACCGGCGAGCAACGCCGCGGGAATTCCGAAGGTGGACAAAAGGCCCGACAGCCGCACGATAATGGTTTCAGAGGCGGAGCCTTCCAGAAGCCCAATGCCGCCCGCCACAGTGACGCCATAGCCGACAATGCCGATAAAAATGGCCACCGCCATGGAAATCACCACCCACACGGTGGCGACCCGGCGGCTGAGGCTCAGCTTTCGCTCATCCTCGATGGCCATAAACCGCAGCAGAATGTGGGGCATTCCGAAGTACCCAAGGCCCCAGGCCGAGGTGGAGATAATGGTAATCAGGCTGTACGGAACGGCGGCGTTTTCCGCCCGGCTGTGACTCAGCGCCATGCTCAGATAGCCGGGGAGCGCCCGGGCGTTGTCCATCACCACGTCCAGTCCCCCCGCCGCGTTCACGCCGAACAACAGCACAATCAGCAGGGCGATGGTCATGACAATGCTTTGAATAAAGTCGGTGGTGGAAGCGGCGAGAAAGCCGCCCATGGTGGTGTACGCCACAATCACGATGCCGGAAATCACCATTGCCGCCAGATAATTCACGCCGAACAGGCTGTTGAACAGTTTTCCGCAGGCGGCAAAGCCGGAGGCGGTGTAGGGAATAAAGAAAACCAGAATGACCACGGCGGAAATTCCCGTCAGCAGACGCTTTTCATCCCCAAAGCGCTTGGAGAAAAACTCCGGGATGGTAATGGTGTTCAGCCGATGGGTATACAGCCGGATGCGCCGGGCCACAATCAGCCAATTGAGATAGGTGCCCACGGCAAGCCCCACGGCGGTCCAGCCCGCGTCGGCCACGCCGGTGAGATACGCAACCCCCGGCAGGCCCATCAAAAGCCAACTGCTCATATCGGAGGCTTCGGCGCTCATAGCCGTCACCAGCGGGCCAAGCTTTCGCCCGCCCAGATAGAAGTCGTCCGTGGTCTTGTTCCTTTTAGAGCAGGCCGCGCCGATTGCCACCATCACAATCAGATAGGCGAGAATCGAAAGAATAATGCAGATGTTCGCTGTATTCAGCATAGTTTCCAGTCTCCTTTGCACACAAGTGCTCTATAATATACCACGTTTTCCCCTGAATGGGAATACGAAATCCCGCATAAAAATGATTTTTATGCGGGATTTTGCCAATATGATCAATTTGCCCGGGTCCGAATCGCCTTCTGCGGTCACAGCTTTCGCAGCGCGTCCACCAGAGCGGTCTTCCCCTCGGTTTTCTCGTCCTTCATTTTGACAATCCGGGCGGGACAGCCCGCCACCACGGCATTTTCAGGCACGTCCTCCACCACCACCGCACCGGCGGCCACCACCGCGTTTTTCCCAACGCGGACGCCCTCAATCACCACGGCGTTGGCGCCCACCAGCACGTTGTCCTCCACAATCACCGGCGTTGCGGAGGCAGGCTCCACCACCCCGGCCAGCACCGCGCCCGCCCCGATGTGGCAGCGCGCGCCCACCGTGGCCCGTCCCCCCAGCACCGCGCCCATGTCAATCATAGTGCCGGGGCCGACGATGGCGCCGATATTGAGGATGGCCCCCATCATAATCACCGCGCCCTCGCCGATTTCCACCTTTTCACGGATGATGGAGCCGGGCTCAATGCGGGCGGGAATGTTTCTGGTGTCAAGCAGGGGCACGCCGGAATTTCTCCGGTCGCTTTCCACCACCAAATCGGTAATATTCGCTCTATTTTGCTCCAGAATGGGGTCAAGCTCCGCCCAGTCGCCGAACACGGTGTAGCTTCCATTGGAACCGAAGACCTTGGCAGAGCCAAAGTCCACCGGATCGGTGGTATTCACATAGATCTTCACGGGGGTCTTTTTTTCGGAATTTGCGATGTAGTCGATAATCTCCTGCGCGTTCATTGGTTTTAATTCCTTTCTATCGGCTTCCCGCGCGGCCTGCGCGGGTTCCGCACTGGTCGGTTAAAAATTTTATTGCCCGAAGAGCAGGCCTTCAAGGGCGTAAAAGCCCGCGGGCCTTCCCGCCAGCAGACCCGCCGCGTGGAGCGCGCCGTTTACAAAAATCAGGCGGCTGGCGGCCCGGTGGGTAATGGACAGCTCCTCGTCCGGGCCAAAGAAGGAAACCGTGTGGGTCCCCGCCACGGTGCCGCCCCGCAGAGCGTGAACTCCGATTTCCTTTGCGGTTCGCGCACTGGTGTCGCCCTCCCGTCCGTAGACGGGGGTATATTCTCCGACCGGGTCGATGGCGGAGAGAAGCAGCTTTGCCGTGCCGCTGGGCGCGTCGGCCTTCTGATTGTGGTGAATCTCCTCGATTTCAATGTCAAATGCGGGCTTCAGCGTGTCGGAAACCTGCGCCAGCGCCCTGCGGAACACCGCGATGCCAAGAGAGAAGTTGGCGGCGTGGAGCACCGGAGCAACGCTTCCAAGTCTGCGAAGCTCCTCCATTTCCTCAGGCGTGTAGCCCGTGGTGCCGGAGAGCAGGGGCGTGCCGGTACGGCGGACGTAGGCGGCAATCGCGCCCAGCGTCTCCGGCCGGGAAAAATCCACGGCCATATCCGCCGCCGGAAGGACAGCGAGCTGCGCAAGACTTTCCCGGTCCAGCGCGGCAACCACCTCATGGCCCAGCTCCGTCGCCCGCTGCTCCAGCATCTTCCCCATTTTTCCGTGTCCAATCAGTACCAGCTTCACAGCAGGCCCGCCTCGCGCAGAGTAGCCTCCAGCTTCCGCTTTGCGTCCCCGCTCATCTCATAAAGAGGCAGGCGCATGGGGCCCACATTCAGGCCCATCAGATTCATGGCGGTCTTCACGGGGATGGGGTTGACCTCCAAAAACAAATCGTTCATCACCTGTAAATACCGCAGATGCTGGGCAAGCGCCTTTTCCCGGTCGCCATGGAGAAATTCCGTGACGATTTCGTGGCATTCCTTCGGCATCACGTTGGCGTACACGGAGATCACCCCGCTGCCGCCGATGGAAAGCAGCGGAATGGTGATGTCGTCGTTTCCGGAATAGAGGGCGAAGTCCGGCCCGATGCAGTGGGCGATTTTCATGGCATAGCCCATATCGCCGGATGCCTCCTTGATGGCGGCGATATTGGGATGCTTTGCCAGCCGCTCCACCACGGACACGGGGATGGCGCAGCCGGTGCGCCCCGGGACGTTGTACAGAATGCAGGGAATCTCCACCGCGTCCGCCACGTCGGCAAAATGGTGATACATGCCCTCGGCGTTGGTCTTATTGTAGTAGGGGGTAATCAGCAGCAGCGCGTCGGCCCCCATGGCCTGATAGCGCTTTGCATTCTGCACCTGGGTGGCGGTGCAGTTGGAGCCGCTGCCCACCACCACCGGAACCCGGCCGCTGACGGTTTTCAGCGTGTGGGTTACCACCGCGTCGTCCTCTTCGTGGGTCATGGTGGAGGATTCCCCGGTTGTTCCAAGAACCAGAATGGCGTCCGTCCCGGCGGCAATCTGCCGCTCCAAAAGCTGGGTCAGAACCTCAAAGTTGACGCTCCCGTCGTCGTGAAACGGCGTGACCGTGGCCACGATAGAACCCTGTACA
>JAEWML010000051.1 GCA_023393155.1 Bacillota bacterium | reverse complement strand
GGACTGTTCAACGACATCCGGGATATGTTCGCCGCCACGCAGGAGGCCAGAAGCCGGGGCTATGGTCCGGGCCGGTTCAGCTTCAACGTCCGGGGCGGACGGTGCGAGGCGTGCTCCGGCGACGGGCTGCTGAAAATTGAGATGCACTTCCTGCCGAACATTTTCGTCCCCTGCGAGGTGTGCAAGGGCGCGCGGTACAACCGGGAGACGCTGGAGGTCCGCTACAAGGGCAAAAATATTGCCCAGGTGCTGGACATGACGGTGGAGGAGGCCGCGGAGTTTTTCTCCGCTCTGCCCAGAATCAGCAAGAAACTGCAAACTCTGTGCGACGTGGGCCTTGGCTATGTGAAGCTGGGCCAGTCCTCCACAGAGCTTTCCGGCGGCGAGGCACAGCGGGTGAAGCTTGCGACGGAGCTGAGCAAGGTGGCCACGGGCCGCACCATCTATATTCTGGACGAGCCCACCACCGGCCTTCACAGCGAGGATGTGCGGCGGCTTCTGGAGGTCCTTCAGAAGCTGGTGGAGGGCGGCAACACGGTGCTGGTGATCGAGCACAATCTGGATGTCATCAAGTGCGCCGACTACCTCATCGATCTGGGCCCCGAGGGGGGCGACGGCGGCGGTGCAATCGTATGCACCGGTACGCCGGAGGAGGTAGCCGCCTGCCCGGAAAGCTACACCGGGCAGTATCTGAAAAAAATGCTCCCCTGAGGGGGTGCGGATGGGAGACGGAAGCATGAAGATTCGCACCGCTCAAATGGCGGATTTAAAGGTGCTGACGGCGGTGGAAGCCGCGTGCTTTCCGGCGGCGGAGGCGGCGACAGAGGAGGACTTTGCTGCGCGGCTCCGGGCTTATCCCCGGCACTTCTGGCTTTTGGAGGAGGACGGGGAAATCGTTTCCTTTGTCAACGGCATGGCGACGGACGAGGAAACTATCCGGGACGAGATGTTTGCCGACGCGTCTTTCCACCGGGAGGACGGGGCGTGGCAGGCAATTTTCGGCGTGAATACCCTGCCGGACTATCGCCGCCGGGGCCTTGCCGCCCGCCTGCTGCGGGCGGCGGAGCAGGACGCCCGGTCCGCCGGGCGGAGAGGCTGCATCCTCACCTGCAAGGCCGCGCTGCTTCCGTGGTATGAAAGCCTTGGCTACCGGAATCGGGGCGTGTCCCGGTCTGTCCACGGCGGCGCGGAGTGGTACGATATGACGCTGGAATTTTGAAAAAACCTGCAAAGGGGCTTCACGGCACTTTCGCCGTAAAGCACAAAACTAAAAGCCGGGCCGCGACAATCAGTCGCGGTCCGGCTTCTTTGTTTGCTGCCGCCGTATATCTGATTTTCCATAAAGCCGCAAACGCCGATGCCGCCAAATAAGCGGTACCGGCGTTTGCCATATTTACCGCCACGCGGCATCCCGTGTGAAATTTCGCGGTAATTCGACAAAAAGTGACGTGATAAATGTGAGAGCGTCACCAAAAGGTCACGCCAAAAAGCCCTTCAAAATGCGGTCCTCCGCCTCTTCCTCAGTAAGGCCAAGGGTTTGCAGCTTCAGGAGCTGATCGCCCGCAATTTTGCCGATGGCGGCCTCGTGGATGAGCTGGGCGTCCATGCAGTTGGAGGCAATCTCCGGAATGGAGCGGATTTTCGCGTCACCCATGATAATGGAGTCGCACTGCACATGGCCAAAGCTTCTTGCGTTGCCGGTCATCAGCGGGCGGAAGGTCTGCACGGAGGTGTCCTGCGCCACGGATCGGGAAATCACCCGGCCCTTGGAGTCTTCGCCGTCCAGCACAATCTCCATGTCGCTGTTGGCTGTTTGCTCTCCGTGGGTGAGCAGACGCTCCGTCACCACGGCCTCCGCGTTTTTCCCGCAGACAATTTTGGTGTAGCGGTTGGTAGAGTCAATGCCCCGGATTTGGGTGGTGTCCATCTGGATGGAGGCTCCCTCCTCCAGATATACGATGGTCTGGGGATTCATGATTTACCGCCCTTGCCGTCCCCCTCGCCATAGTGCTTTTCCGTATAGTGAACGTGGGAGTTTTTTCCCACATAAAAGGTGTGTACGCCGTCGTGGCGGCTGGAGGCGTCTCCGCAGTTGTGAATACCGCAGCCTGCCACGATATTTACATGACTGTTCTCGCCGACATAAAAGTCGTTGTAGACAAGCTCTTCAATGCCCGGCTTGGTAATGATGACCGGGATGTAGCAGGTTTCCCCCGCTGTGCCGGGCTTGATGCGGATGTCGATGCCGGGCTTGTCCTCCTTGCCGGTGATCTCGATGTTTTCCGAGCTTTGCCGCCCGTCGCACCCCGTATCCTTGCGGATGTTAAAGGCCCCCACGGGCTTTCCGATCAGGTCCGCAATTTTTTCAAGCAGGGCGCGGTCCACTTCCGTATCCATCATCGCGCTGCGCCCCCCTTCGTCAAAACCGGGCAGAAGCCCGTGGTGTCCGCCAGAATTTCCGGTAGAATTTCCTCGGCGGAGCCACGCAGGCTGACGCCGCCGTCGCCGATGACCACCACCTCGTCCGCCAGAGAGATAATCCGCTCCTGATGGGAAATGACAATCATGGTGGCGCTGCCGGACTGGTGAATCTGCTCAAAAGTCTCCGTCAGCCGGGAAAAGCTCCACAGATCGATGCCCGCCTCCGGCTCGTCAAAAATCATGAGCTGTGCGCCCCGGGCCAGAAGGGTGGCAATCTCGATGCGCTTCACCTCTCCGCCGGAGAGGGACGCGTCCACCTCCCGGTCCAGATAGTCGTTGGCACATAGGCCCACCCGGGTGAGATACTGGCAGCAAAGGTCCTTGGAAAGCGGCCCGTTTCCCGCCGCGATGGTCAAAAGGTCCCGGACGGTCAGTCCCTTAAACCGGGGGGGCTGCTGAAATCCGTAGCTGATGCCCCGCTTTGCCCGCTCCGTGATACCGAGGTCCGTCACGTCCTCCCCGTTCCATAAAATTTTGCCGGACGTTGGCTTCACAAGACCCATAACGATTTTCGCCAAAGTGGTTTTTCCGCCGCCGTTGGGTCCGGTAAATACCACCAGACGGCGGTCGTCGACGGTCAGGGAGATGTCCTTCAAAATTTCCAGCTTGCCCTCCGGCTCCTGAACGGCGTAATGAATATGTTGCAATTCCAGCACAGCGCGAATCCTCCTTGCGCGTTTTTCAAAATACGCGGCTATTCTACCATTTTTTTTCTAAAAAAGCAATGCTAACGGCCGGATTTAGGTATTCTGTCCGAAGTGCGGCGGATTTATCTACCGTCCCGCTTTTACTGGCACATGGGACGCGGCTGGTGCATACCATGAAAAAGAGAACTGGACTCCGCCGGGGATTTGCTTCGCGCGGCGGAGCGCGGCGCATTTTTTAATACTTGCCGGCGCGAAGCGGCGGAATGGAGCGTTTTTTATGCAACAGCAGGCCGATACATATGACTACCGGCAATACGACAAAATCTGGCAGCGGGTTTCTCCCACACTGGACCCCTATCCCGGCGTCGCGCCGGAGTGTGCCACGGCAAAGACTCCCGCCGTCAGCGCCGCCGTCTCCGAGGCGGAGGAAACCACCTGCGCGGCACAGACTAAAGCTGCCGCCGTGGCGGACGGCCTCTCCTGCATCGAGGCAAACCCGTGCTGTATGGGCGCGTCGGCCATGGAGATGCTGCGGGTTTTGCAGAACTTTATTGAGGAGGAGCTGGCGGCCAAGCGTTACTATCTGGCCTTTTCCCGGCAGGCCCCCGGCTGGGCGCGTCAGGCGCTGCGGGATATGGCCGAGGACGCGGGCGCCCATGCCCGCAGGCTGATGGCGGTTCACTATCTCATTACCTGCCAGTGCTATCAGCCCTCTTCGGCTTATGAGCGCATTTATGTGGGCCAGCTTTGTCCCGCCCTGCGGGCCCGGTATCAGGACGAGGTCTGCCGGGCCCAGCAGTATGAACGGGCGGCGGAAAGCACCTCGGACCCTTGCCTTTCAAAGCTTTTATTTGAGCTGAGCGCGGATGGATACCGACATGCGGATCAGTTGATGGCGCTGTTGGAGCGGGCCATGCGCCAGCAGCAGTAAAAAAGCGGCAAGGCTCCGGGGGAGCTTTCGCGCAAAAGAGCCGCCTGCATAGCAGGCGGCTCTTTTGCGTTCCGGGGAAACCCGG
>JAEWML010000244.1 GCA_023393155.1 Bacillota bacterium | reverse complement strand
TGACCGTATGGAACCGGAAAAAGGTGCGCTCGGAGCTTGAAAAACTGAAGGAACAGTACCACATTGAGGTGGAACTGGACTGTCCCGTGGAGCGGCTGAGCATCAGCATGCAGCAGAAAATCGAGATTCTAAAACTGCTGTACACCGGGGCGGAAATCCTGATACTGGACGAGCCAACCGCCGTGCTGCTGCCGCAGGAGTGCGAGGCGTTGTTTGAAATGATCCGGGAGATGGCGGCGCAGGGAAAGGGCGTCATTTTCATCAGCCATAAGCTGGGGGAGGTGCTGCGCGTCAGCCACCGGATCAGCGTCCTCTCCCACGGAAAGGTCACGGGAGAGGTCGATACGGCGCAGGCCGACCAGGCCCTCATCCTGCGGATGATGTCCGGGAACGACCTGCCGGACCTTGGTGGCTACGTAAAAAAGCCGGCTGGGGAACGGGTCTGCCTTTCCTGTGGGCAGCTTGAAGGGTTTGACGACCGCGGGGTGAAAACGCTGAACGGCGTGGACCTTAAGGTGCGCTGTGGGGAGATCGTAGGCGTGGCTGGAGTGGAGGGAAACGGACAGGACGAGCTGGCCGAGGTCCTTGCCGGTGTTCGGCCCGCTTTTTCCGGGGAAATACAGGTGGACGGGAAAGCGCTGGATTCCGCAAAGGCGGGCCGCTTTATCGAAAGCGGCGTGGGCTATATCCCCTCCGACCGGAATACGGTGGGCACCGTTCCGAATTTCCCCCTCCGGGAAAACTGGCTGCTGCGCAACCGGAATTGGCCCAAACGGCATGGCCTTACGGACCTGCGCGCCGCTGCGGAGCAGGCTTCCCGGGCCATGGAGGAGTTTGACGTTCGGGGGGCGGACTGCATGACCCGCAGCGCCAATCTCTCCGGCGGCAATCTGCAAAAATTCATTCTCGCCCGGGAGCTGGGGGGCGCGCCGAAGGCCCTTGTGTGCTCCTACCCCACCCGGGGACTGGATATGAAGGCCGCGTGGTTTGTGCGCAGCGAATTGACCAGGGCCAAGGAAGCGGGTGTTGGGATTGTGCTGTTTTCCGGTGATCTGGACGAGCTGTTCGCTCTTTCCGACCGGATTGTGGTGCTGTACCGGGGCCGCGTGGTGGGCCAGCGCCGGCCGGAGGAAACCACGCCGCAGGACATGATTCTGATGATGATGGGAGGACGGGCATGAATCGTATATCCTCCCTTGCGGCTTCCGTGGGCGGCGGCCTTGCCGGAAGGAGACAGAACGGCGTGAGAAGGCTTCTTCTGCTTCCGGCCTCCGTGGCGGCGGCCATGCTGGTTGGCTCCGTGTTCATTCTGGCGGTGGGGGCAAATCCGCTGGAGGCCTATTATTACATGCTGATCCGCCCCCTGACCTCCGTCACGGCGCTGGGAGAGGTGTCCATGTACTTTACGCCGCTGCTGCTGGTGGGCATCGGCGTGTCCTTTGCCTTCCATGCAAAGCTCAGCAACCTGGGCGGAGAGGGGCAGATGCTCTTTGGCGCGCTGGGCATGACCTTGATGGGGATTCCCCCGGTGGGCAACGCGCTGGGGATCTGGTCCCTTCCGGCGGGAATTTTGCTGGGCGTGGCGCTGGGGGCGTGCTGGGCGGCCATTGCCGGGTATTTTAAATTTAAGTTCCACGCCAGCGAAATCATCATTACCCTGATGCTTAATTATGTGGCCCGGCAGATTATCAGCTATCTGGTGTTCTACCCCCTGCGCAGCGGCGCGGAGCCGCAGTCCGCCAAGCTGGCGGCGGCGCTTCCAAAGCTGTGGGCCACCTCCCGGCTGAACTGGGGCGTGCTGATCGCTCTGGCGTTGACGGTGGTTTACGGCGTGGCGGTGCGGCGCACCGCCTTTGGCTATCGCCTGCGGGCGCTGGGCGGCAGTGAAAAAGCCGCTGTTTACGGCGGCGTGCCCAAGGACCGGTATTACTTTCTTGCCATGGTGCTCAGCGGCGCGCTGTGCGGCCTTGCGGGTGCGCTGCAAATCAGCGGCAACACTATGCGGCTGATGGAGGGCGTGGCCGGGGATTTCGGCTTTGGCGGAATCGTGGTGGCCATGCTGGGCGGGCTTCATCCATTGGGCATCGCCGCCGCCGCGCTGTTTATGGCGCTGCTTTCGGCGGGCTCGGTGACCATGCAGGTGAAAACCGGAATTCCGACCTCGTTTACCAGCGTGCTGGAGGCCCTCATCGTGCTGTTTGTCCTGCTGGGAATGGCGGTGGGCGGCATGAAGATTGGAAGGAAGGGGGACAGAAGCTGATGGATGCAGCCAGTGTTTTGAACGCCGGGTTTCTCGCGGCGCTGTTTGCCTCCGGCGTGCGGCAGAGCGTCCCCCTGATTTACGGCTCCGTGGGGGACACCCTGTCGGAAAAAGCCGGGGTCATGGGCATCTGCATCGAGGGAGAAATGCTCTTCGGCGCGTTTTTTTCCTACCTCTTCGCCCTGCGTACCGGCAGCTTGTGGACGGGCGTTCTGATGGGCGCGGCGGCGGGAATGCTCAGCAGCGTCATCGTGGCGGTCTGGTCCGTGCTGCTTCGGCAGGATCAGGCGATTGTGGGAATCATGTTCAATATTTTTGCCATGGGCTTCACCAATTTTTTAAACCGCCTGATTTTTGGAACCTCCAACGCCAACATTTCCGTGGAGACGTTTTCTCATATCCCGATTCCGGGTCTGAGCAGGCTGCCCTTTGTCGGAGACGTTTTTTTCAATCAAGATATTTTGACCTATCTTTCCGTCCTGCTGGCGGCGGCGGTCCACTTTGCCCTTGTGAAAACAAAGCTGGGCCTTCGGCTGGCGGCGGCGGGAGAAAATCCCAAAGCGGCGCAGGCCTGCGGCATCCGGGTTGCCCGGTTTCGGTTTCTCTCATATCTGTTCTGCGGGTTTTCCGCCGGAGTTGCGGGAGCCTCGCTGACGCTGAGCTCCGTGGGTACGTTTACGGAGGCCATTTCGGCGGGCCGGGGCTTTATCTGCCTTGCCATCGTGATTCTGGCCCGGTGGAACCCGCTGATGGCGGTGCTTGCCGCCTTTGGCTTCGGTTCCATTCAGGCTTTGCAAATCCGCTTGCAGGTGCTGGGTTCGTCTTTGCCGTATCAATTCTTTGTGGCGCTGCCTTACCTGATTACCGTTCTGGTGCTGGTTTTGGCGGGCAGAAATATCAGGGCGCCGCGAGAGCTGGGCATTCCCTTTGAACGGGAACGCCGCTGATGTACAAATCCCCGCTTCCAAATGAAATAACGATATATTTTTAGGAGGTTCCTTATGAAAAGACGCACGAAAATTCTCTCCCTTGCCCTGACGCTTGCCCTGTCCGCCGGAATGCTTGCCGGCTGCGGCGGCAGCCCCGCCGGTCGATCCTCCGCCCCCGCTTCGGGCGGCGCATCCGCCGAGGTGAGCGGCCGCTCCACCGTCTCCCAAATTGCCATTTTGCTGCCCGGCTCCATCACGGACGAGTCCTGGAACCAGACCGCGTACGAGGGCCTGATGCAGATTAAGGACGCGGGCTACGAGGTGGCGTATACGGAGAATGTGGGTTCCAACGACATGGAGGCGGTGTTCCGCAGCTATTGCGAAGACGGCTATGACTTCGTCATCGGCCACGGCGCCCAGTATGGCGACGCCTGCTGCCGTGTGGCGGCGGACTATCCCAATGTGAATTTCTTCATCACCGGCAACGCACCCGAGGACATTGCCGCAACGGACCTGCCCGCCAACATCATGTTCGCGGACTATCGCGAGTGCGAGGGGGCCTATGTCTCCGGCGTGGTTGCAGCCCTGATGACCAAGAGCGGTAAAGTCGGCTACGTGGGCGGCGGCAACAACACCACCCAGCAGTCCGATAAAAACGCGTTTATCGAGGGCGTGGCCAGCGTCAGCGCCGACATCGAGGTGAAAACCGTCATCACAGGAACCTTTGACGACTCCGCCCTTGGCAAGGAAACCGCAATCGCCATGATTGAAGACGGCGTGGACGT
>JAEWML010000032.1 GCA_023393155.1 Bacillota bacterium | reverse complement strand
TGTCCAACCTGATGCAGATTTACTCCGTGTGCACCGGACGGGACTTTGCCGCCATCGAGGCGGAATTTGCCGGCCGCGGCTACGGGGACTTCAAGGCCGCCGTGGGCGAGGCCGTGGTGGAGCTGCTGCGTCCCATCCGGGAGGAGACGGAGCGTTTGCTTGCGGACAAAGCGGCCCTCCAGTCCATCTACCGCGACGGCGCGGACCGGGCGTCCCGCGTGGCGGGGCGGACGCTGGGCAAGGTTTACAAAAAGGTCGGCTTCATCGACCGGTGATTACGGCGCGCGCCGCCGGGAAGGCTTGAAATGCGCGCGGTGAAAGGAAACGTTGTCGCAATGCTAATCAATACAAACTTGCTGGCCGGGGTGTTTCTGGCTTTGCTGGTGGCGCTGGTGGTAAGCTTTCTGGCGTCTCCGGTGGTGAAGGCGTTCGCTTATAAGGTGGGCGCCATCGACGTGCCGAAGGATAACCGCCGGATGCACCATATCCCCATCCCCCGGCTGGGAGGACTGGCTATCTTCCTGGGCTTTATCGTCAGCATTCTGCTGTTCGCGGAGATGACAAACCAGTTCCGCAGCATTTTGCTGGGAGCGGTGATCATCGTGGTGCTTGGTGTGGTGGACGATATCACGCCTCTGCCCGCCAAATTTAAGTTTCTGGTCCAAATCGGAGCGGCGCTGATTCCCACACTGAACGGTGTGCGCATCCATGTGCTGAGCAATCCCAACCTTTTCTCGCCCGATCCCTATTGGGATATGGGCGTGCTGTCCATTCCCGTAACCGTGCTGTGGATTGTGGCCATCACCAACGCCGTGAACCTGATCGACGGACTGGACGGACTGGCCATCGGCGTGTCCGCTATTTCCGCCACTACCGTGCTGGTGATTTCCCTGCTTGTGAGCGAGGTGCAGGTGGCTGTGGTCATGGCGGCGCTGGTGGGGGCGTGCGTGGGCTTTATGCCCTATAACCTCAACCCTGCCAAGATGTTTATGGGAGACACCGGGGCCACGTTTTTAGGGTATATTCTGGCCTGTATGTCCGTAGAGGGGCTGTTTAAATCCTGGGCTATCATCTCCTTTGCGGTGCCGTTTCTGATTCTGGGCCTGCCGATTTTCGACACGGCCTTTGCCATCCTCCGCCGCCTTGCCCACGGGCAAAGCCCTATGCAGGCGGACCGGAGCCATATTCACCACCGTCTGATCGACATGGGACTCAACCAGAAGCAGGCGGTTGCAACATTGTACGTGATTTCCGCAATCCTGGGCCTCAGCGCCGTGGTGCTCACCACCAGCGGCGAGCTGCGGGCCATGATAATCTTTGTGTCGCTGTGCGTGGTGGCCGTGGTGGCCGCCAGAGTCATTTTCCCCAAGGAGGTCCGGGAGGAGCTTCACGAGGAGATGGAAGAGCTGCGGGACCACGGACGCCGCTCCGAAAAGCAGGGGGATACGGAAGAGGCGGCATCCCCTGCCGGAGAAGAATCGGAAGGGGAACATGCCCCCGGCCCCTGCGACGGGAATTCAGAAGCGCTGCAGGAGAAGACCGCCCCGGTGCCGGCTGTTGAGGAATCGCATGCGCAGGAGCCGGACGGCTGGGAAGTAGAGGAGGACCAGTGATGAAAAACATTCGCGTCATGAGCGTCTTCGGCACCCGGCCGGAGGCTATTAAAATGGCGCCGCTCGTCAAGGAGCTTGCCGCCCGGGAGGGCATCGAGAGCCTTTGCTGCGTCACCGCCCAGCACCGCCAGATGCTGGACTCCGTGCTGGCCGTTTTTGACCTGAAGCCGGACTGGGACTTGGACATCATGACCCCCCGGCAGACTCTCTCCACCATCACCAGCAAGTGCCTTCTGGGGATGGACGAGGCGATTGATGCGCTGAAGCCCGATTTGATTCTGGTCCACGGAGATACCTCCACCACCTTTGCCGGGGCGCTGTCTGCGTTTTATCATCAGGTGAAGGTGGGACATGTGGAGGCAGGATTGCGAACCTATGACAAGTATTCTCCCTTTCCAGAGGAAATGAACCGGGTGATGACCTCCCGGCTGGCGGATCTTCATTTTTGCCCCACGGCGGGCAACCGGGACAATCTGCGGCGGGAGGGCGTGCGAGGGGATTTGTTTATTACCGGCAACACGGTGATTGACGCGCTGCGCACCACCGTCCGTCCCGGCTTTCATTTTTCCACAGAGGAACTGAACCGCCTGCCCTACGGGGAGAAAAAGGTGTGTCTCGTCACCTGCCACCGCAGGGAGAATTACGGTGAGCCTATGAAAAACATCATGACTGCCCTGCGCCGGATTGCGGAGGAAAACAAGGATGTGGAGTTGGTGTATCCCGTTCATCTCAGCCCCGTGGTGCGGGAGAGCGTGGACCAATACCTCCGGGGCGCGCCCCGGGTCCACCTGATCGACCCGCTGCCTGCCGACGAGATGCATAACCTGATGGCCCTGTGCTATCTGGTGCTGACCGACTCGGGAGGACTTCAGGAGGAGGCACCCGCCCTTGGAAAGCCCGTGCTGGTGCTGCGGCGGGAAACGGAGCGGCCCGAGGCTGTGGCCGCCGGAACGGTGAAGCTTGCCGGGGTGGCGCAGGACGACATTGTGACGATGGCCACTCGCCTGCTGCGGGACCGGGAAGCCTATGATAAGATGGCGCGTGCCGTGAATCCCTATGGCGACGGACGTGCCTGCGGGCGTATTGCGGACGCGGTGGAGTGGTATTTCGACCTGCGCCGTGACCCGCCGGAGGACTATTCCGGCGCCTGAGCCGGATGCGCGGAGAGGGGGCCTCATGAGAAACAGCAAGGTTGGAAAATTTACCGTTGCTGGATTTGTCATCCTGATTTTGCTGGTGGTGGCAATTCTTTTGAGCAACGGCTTGCGCCGTTCCTCCCGCATCGTGCTGCCGGATACCGTCCTGCCCGCGGGGGAGTCCTCGGGGTCGGGCGGCGGAGAGGATGGCGGCATTGCCCTGATTGCCGTGACGCCGGGGACGGTGCAGTCCGCCATTGAATCGCTGGAGCGCCCCGCTCAGTATCGCCGGAGCATTGCCGAGGAGCGGTTTTGGACCGGTGGCAGCGGCACGACACAGGTGCTTGTCTCCGTCAGCGGCGACTGGACCAGAACGGACTGTGCGCCCAAGGGGCAGCAAATCCGCCACTCTCTCACAGACGGAACCACCACGTATATCTGGTACGGAAGCCAGAGTGAGGTTTACCAATGTCCCGCCGGGGACATTGCCGCCGACCAGGAACAGGGTATCCCCACCTATGAGGACGTGCTTGCCCTGCCGGTGAATCAGATTGAAAAGGCGGACTACCGCTCTCTTTCCGGGGTAAACTGCATCTATGTGGAAACGGGAGAGGATGAAAACGGCTTTGTCCTGCGGTACTGGGTCAGTGTGGACACGGGGCTTCTGGCGGCGGCGGAGTGGCTGAAATACGGCGAGACAATCTACCGCATGGGTTCTCTCGTGCTGGATGCGGCCGGACCTGTCACGCAGGATTTTACTCTTCCGGACGGAACGGTATTGACCGCAATAGAATAGGAAAAAGCGGCTTTCCCACTGCGGGAAAGCCGCTTTTTAAAGGATCAGCAGAAGACCCAGAGCGATTAAAAGCTCCTCGTCCGCTTCTTCCCGGAACAGGAAGAAGATCATCAGAAGGAGAATCAGATCGCCGGAATCCACGTTGTCCAAATGTAGTTTATCCAACAGCCGCCGCAGCGTGGCGGAGAAGCCTTCGCCGTAAAGCGGCGGGGGCGGCGGGCCAAAAAATGGGTCCTTGGGCTGAGAAAACGGCCCCGGTCCCCCGCCTCCGCCCGGCGGAGGCGGGGGAGGAGGTCCGCCGGGTCCGGGTCCAAAGTTACCACTGGGCGGAGGGGGACCTCCGGAACCGGGTCCAAAGCCGCCGGACGGAGGAGGACCCCCGGGACCGGACCGGGCATCCTCTTCGGGAATGCGGGAATAGGAGCCGTCGTCGTTGCGGATATAGCGGTTATACATCCCTCATCCTCCCTTACGTCTCCCAGTTGGCGATGAATTTTTTTCCGATGTGGACAATGCGCGCCAGTTGGAGCGCCCGTTCGATTTTTGTCTGCCGTTCGGCCTTTAAGTAAGGGCGCAGAGCATACAGCAGCGCGCGGCTGTTGTTGTTATGGGGACTGCCCAGCTCCCCGATCAGGGGCATCAGGCGGGCGATGGTGCCCGGGTCGATGCTGCCCAGCAAGGAGCTGAGGGGGTTTTCCCCGGGGGCGGGTCCCGGCGGGGGAGGATAATTCCCCGGAGGAGCATAGTTTCCCGGTGGGGGATAATTCCCCGGAGGAGCATAGTTTCCCGGCGGGGGATAATTCCCCGGCGGGGGGGCCTGATAGCTGCCCTGTGCCTGCCCCGGCTGAGCGGCCGGGGCGGATCCGTTTCCCCCGCCAATGGACTGTGCAAGCTGCATAATCTGCGCCATGCTGTTGGGGTCCGACAGGATCGCGTTCAGTTTTTCCTCAAATTCCGCCATGCCGTCCGCCCCTTTTCGGTTTATTTTTGGGTTGCCTGATTGATACGTTCCACCAGCGCGGCCCCCTCGGGGCTTTGCATTAGCTGGTTAATCATCTGTGTAATCCGGGCGGAGTCGCCTCGCATGGCGCTCATAGCCGCCTGCTGCATGGCCGCGCCTCCGTTTGCTTGGGTCATCATCTCCACAAGCCTGCGTCCGTCCTGCGAGGTAAGCAGGCGCTGAACGGTGGCCGGGTCCTGATTGAGCTGGTTAATGGTCTGTCTGGTCTTGTCGTCCATGATAGCCTCCTGTCGGTGGTTGAACAATCGTTGTCAAGGCAGTATATGAACGAACTGGGAAAAAAGTGCGCTTTATCGGAAAATTCCCGCCCGGACAAGGCCTGCCCCGTGGGGAAAGCCTTTATCCAAGCGGGAATTTTCGTGCGAGACGGTGAAAGAAGTTTACCGCCCGCCCAGATACGCGTCAATCTCAAAGTCCAACAGCGCCGTGTCCTGCCGGAGATACAGCGGGTGGTGGGGATGGCCGGATTTCAAGAGAGGGCCTGCTGAAAACCATCTGGCCCCGGCAGAGCGGCCCTCCTCGGCAAAGTCCCTCATGCAGTCCATCAGATAAGGCCGCTTCTCAATGATATTACCCCACGCAGCCCAGACGGCGGGCTGGGGAGACAGGGACAGGAGGTAGGCAAAGGCTCTGCGGTTTTCCCCGTGGAGATAGGCGTTGCAGGAGCGCTCCATGTCGTTGGGGCGGGTGGCCCGCTGGGCGTAGACATTGAACATGAGGAAGCTGTCGTACCCGTTGTTCAGGGCGATGCGCCGGGCGGAGCTGACGGTGGGGTCCAGCTTGTCCGGCACGGCGGTGGAGGGGTTGATACCCAGACAGATCAAGGGCTTTTCCCCTCGGGTGCCCAGAATGTAACGGTATTCGGAATAGGCGTTGGGGACGTACAGCCACTTGGCGGCGTCGTAAGCCGGGTTGGGACGCAGCGCGGCTTCCAACGCCGCGTCAAAGGACAGGACCTCAATTTCTCCGGTGGTGGAACTGGGTATATGCATGGGCACGGCTCCTTTTCGACAGTTTTCTTTAGTGTAGCAGGCCCAGGCCGAAAATGCAAATCTGCTGTTCATTTTGGGCGAAATGTGGTATCATGTCGAGAGATCGGAAAGGAATCATATTGACCGCAGAGGCGCACTGCGCCTGCGGTTTTTGAGCTTACGGAGAAGTGTGGGGTGCGCTTTTTTAAGGTGCGGTCCGGTGCGGAGGAAGGGAAGGAAGCCATGCTGAAAATTCTCATGGGACGGGCGCGGAGTGGAAAATCCCGGCGGATATTGGGGGAGATTGCCGAAAAGGGAGATTCCTCCCGCCAGATTCTGCTGGTGCCGGAGCATGCCTCCCATCAGGCGGAGGTGGATTTGTGCCGTGTCTGCGGCGACACCGCCAGCCGCCACGCGGAGGTTTTAAGCTTCCGCCGCCTTGCCACCCGTGTGCTGGCTATCACCGGCGGCGCGGCAGACGTGAGCATTGACGCGGGAGGAAAGCTGTTGCTGCTGCAAAGGTCCCTGACAGAGCTGGCCCGGTGCTGAAGGTCTACCGCCGCCCCAGTCAGCGGGCTGGGTTTCTCGAACAGCTCCTTGGGCTGTTGGACGAGCTGACCAGCTACGCCGTCTCGCCCATGACCCTTGCCGCCCAAGCGGAGGACATTCCCGGCGCCATGGGAGACAAGCTGCGGGACCTTGCCTTTATTTACGCAAACTACGAGGCGCACCTCCACCGCCCGGAAAAGGACGGCAGGGACCGTATCGTAAAGCTGCGGGACCACTTGGAGGAGTCCGGATATGCGGACGGAAGGGACGTGTATCTGGATGGCTTTTCCTATTTTAACGGGCTGGAAGTGGAAATTCTGTCCGTGCTTTTGCGGCGCGCCGCCAGCGTGACGGTGACGCTTTTGGGAGACGAGCACGACGCGGGCGAGATTTTCGAGGTATCCGTGCGCACCCGGGACCGGCTGCGCCGGTTGGCGGAGTCGGCGGGAGTACCCTTTGAAATTCAATACGTCGCGTCATGGGATGACTCGCCCATGGGCCTTGTGGAGCGGTCATTCTTTGACGGAGACGAGACTTGGGAGGGAGAAACCTCCGCCGTGCGGCTTCGGGAGGCGGACTCCGCCTTCACGGAGGTGGAGCAGACCGCCGCCGATATTCTGCGGCTGGTGAAAACAGAAAAATGCCGGTTCCGGGACATCACCGTGGCGGCACGGAACATGAAGGATTACGAGTCCGTCATTGAAAACGTCTTCGAGCGGTACGGCGTGCCGGTCTATCTCAGCCGCCGAAGCGACATTCTGGAAAAGCCGGTGCTGTCTCTTCTGACCGGCGCTTTGGACGCCGTCACCGGCGGCTGCGAATACGAGGATATGTTTCACTACCTGAAAACCGGTCTCGCGAGGCTTTCGCCCGAGGAGTGCGACCGGCTGGAAAATTATGCCCTCACTTGGGAAATCCATGGCTCCCTCTGGCTACGGGAGGCGGATTGGTCCGCCAACCCCGGGGGCTACGGCGCCCCTTGGACGGACGCGCGGCAGGCGGAGCTTGCGGAGCTGAACGGACTGCGCCGCCGGGTGCGCGGTCCCTTGAAGCTGCTGTCAGACGGGATGAAAGCAGCGCAAACCGCGAGGGAGCAGGTGAATGCGCTTTACAGCTTCATGGAAACG
>JAEWML010000263.1 GCA_023393155.1 Bacillota bacterium | reverse complement strand
GTTTCCCATGGTTTGTCAAGAACTTTTTCAACCGTTTTCGACATTTTGAACTGTTGTTCTTGTGCGGCAACCCGGTTAGATTACCACAGTTTCCCATGGTTTGTCAAGCACTTTTTTCAAGTCCTTAGCAACTCTTTTCAGGCCCCCCGCCGCCCTCCCGGACAGCTTTGTTAGACTACCATACCCCACTACGTTTGTCAATATGCTTTTTACATGTTTTCACTATTTTTTATGCCAGCCATTATCTTGTCTCATACCATGCCTTTTTAAACGCAATTTATAAAATGTCTCTGTGCTTTTTTTATTGTATATGGTATGATGTGGTTGTTTGAATTTTATGAAACAGAGGTGATCTTCCTGCGCATCCATCGTATGAGCGCCACCTTCGGAAAGCTGTACCAGCAGACGCTTCATCTTTCCGACGGGCTGAACATTATACAGGCTCCCAATGAAACCGGCAAATCCACCTGGTGTGCGTTTCTGCTCTCCATATTATATGGTATCAACAGCCGGGAACGGGACCGTGCGGGTTTTATTGCCGACAAGAACCGCTACGCCCCCTGGAGCGGTGCGGCCATGTCCGGTCGGCTGGACTGCCGCGTGGGCGAAGATGAGCTGACGCTTCTCCGGGAGACGAAACGCCAGACTGCCCCTCTGGGGGACTTTAAGGCAGTCCGTGGGGGAACCATGGACGAATATCCCGGCCTAACCGGGCAAAACTGTGGGGAGGCGCTTCTGGGCGTCAGCCGGGAAGTTTACGAGCGCAGCGCCTTTATCCGTCAGGCCGGGCTGCCCGTGACCCAGGACGCGGGGCTTGAAAAACGCATTGCCGCCCTCATCACCACCGGCGAAGAGGACACCTCCTATTCCGAGGCCGCCGACGCCCTGAATAAGCAGCTAAACCGCCGCCGCCACAATAAAACCGGACGGCTTCCCGCGCTGGAGTTGGAACTGGCGGAGGCCGTCCGTCAGTTGGAGGCTCTGACGGGATCGGAAACCCAACTGACGGAAGCCCGACGAGAGCTTTTCCGCTTGACAGAGCAGGGAGCAGAGCTTTCCCGGCTTTTAAAGCTTCACGACCTCTGGGACGCCGCTAAGGAGCGCCGCCTTTTATCGGAAGCAGAGTCCGCCGCCGCGGATGCAGAGCGAACCGCCGCCAGTCTCCGCCGCGGGGCGGAGGACACGCGCCTGCCGGAAAACGAAACCATCGGCCGTCTCCGGGGAGCCATCGTGAATCTGGAAACGGTGCGCAAAAGCGTCAATGCCGCCATGGTGGAAAAGGACGCGGCCATGAAGGCCTCCGTCCGGGCCGAAACCGCCGTCAGCGAAAGCCCCTTTGCGGGAAAATCACTGGAGGATTCAAAAAAAGAAGCCGCCACAATACCAACTGCTCGTGCACCCCTGACGCCCGCCAAGGTGATTCTGGCAATTGTGGCGCTTCTCTGCCTTGTTTTGGCCGTTTTTCTCCTTGGATGGAAAGACAGCCACGGCTTTGCCATACAGGGCCTTGTGCCTGGAACTCTCTTTGCGCTGAGCGCTGGGTCCGTTCCGCTCCTCTGGAAACTCCACCTGCACGACACAGCGCAGGCAAGAAACTCTCTGCTACTGAAACGTTTCCACACCGCTGACCTTGCGGAGATCGCCGCCTTGGCGGACACCTATGCCGCCCTGTGTCAAAACAGGGACGAGGCCCAAAACGCGGTGGTGAAGGCCACCGCCACCTATGACGCGCTGTACGCCTCCCTCACCTCCAATGAGCAGGGAATCTTGCTGGAGGTCCGCCGTTTTGCCCCCGCCGCCTTTGACATTCCGGCCGCCGATGCGGCGCTGCGGGAATGCGCCGTTCGACGCAGAGAGCTTTCCGCCGCCGAAAGTGCGGCGGAAGCCGCCCGCCTGCGGTACGAAACTATGTGCCGCCAGCTTCCCAACCGGAACCCTTCTGCGGAAGAGCCCTCCGCGCCCCCCTCCCAAAGCCGGGAAGCGCTGAATACCGAACTTCTTTCTGTAAAAGCCGCTCTCTCCGCCGCCCAATCCGCCGCCGACCGCCTCATCGGCCAAATCGCCGCCCTTGGCGGGCGGGAAGCGCTGGAGGCGCAGATGGAGCAGCTTCGCTTGCAGATAGATGTGTTGGAGGGCGAATATCAAGCCATCGCCTTGGCGATGGAGACGCTGGACGGCGCCAACGCCGCGCTTCAAAACCGTTTCTCTCCCCTGCTGGGCCGACGGACAGCGGAGATTTTTTCCTCGCTTACCGGCGGTGCCTACTCCGGCGTAGTGCTGGACCGGTCATTCCACCTCTCCGCCGAACCGACGGGAGACACGGTGTGGCGGGACGCGGGGCTGCTCTCGGCGGGGGCGGGGGACCAGCTGTATCTGGCGGCGCGGCTGGCCATCTGCGAGCTGGTTTTACCGGACAAGGACCCGCCTCCCTTGGTTTTGGACGACGCGCTGGCCAATTTCGACGATATTCGCTGCACGTCCGCCCTGCGGCTTTTAAAGGAAGAAGGGAAAAAGCGCCAGCTTCTTCTTTTCACCTGCCACAGCCGGGAAGCCGCCTTTTTTGCGGACGATCCGGAGGTTTCCGTCCAGAGGTTGACGAACGGCCCGTCCGGGGTATAAGATAACGGTTGTATTGATAGAGGCGGGCCCCATTTTCCCGCCGGAACCTTTAATATGTAATATGGCAAAAGGAGTTTCGACATGAGTGAAAGCACCCACGAGTGTTCCGCCTGCGGCGAAAGCTGCGCGGAGCGTCAG
>JAEWML010000260.1 GCA_023393155.1 Bacillota bacterium | reverse complement strand
TAGCTGGGGCTTCCGGAGCGGAGAAACACGCTCATTGCCATTACCACGCCTATCAGCTCCAAAAATGCGTAGGCAAGGCTTGCGTGCTGCTTCAAAAGCCGCGTCAGCAGCAGCGTCACCACAATCTGCACCAGCACCGTCAGCACACACATGGCGATGCTGGACACGGCGGATATGCGCCGCTCAATTCTCTGGCTGCGTGCTTGTCTGTCTCCCGTCCGGCGCATAAACCGCTCCCTTCCTGTCAATCCGGCGTCCCGCCTTGGCGGCCTGCCGCTGTGCCGACATCCGCGGGCCTCATCTGCTCTGTTTCAGCAGCTCGTGCTGGATGTCCCATACCTTCCGGGACAGGTCCACATAGTATTTATGGGGATAGTCGAACCGCTTCACCTCGTCCCACAGCGTGTCCACCTGCTGGGCGCAGTATGTCCGGATATCCCGCAGCTCAGGCTGGCGGTACACCAGCTTTCCACCCAGATAAATCGGCTCCTGCAACTCCCGCGCGGTGAAATTCGTCAAAGTTTTCCGCTTCCAGGTGGCCAGCGGGTCAAACAGCTCCAAGGGCTTCGTGTCGTCCAAAACCTCGTCGTGAAGACAGATGTAGTCCGCTTCCGCCTTTCCGGTGGCCCGGTCGTACAGCCGATAGGTCTTTTTAAAATGGGGAATCGTTATTTTTGCGATGTTTTCACTGACCTTGATTTTGGGAAGGATGTTCCCCGCGTCGTCCTCCACCGCCGCCAGCTTGTACACCCCGCCGAACACCGGTTCGCTGCGGGCTGTAATCAACCGCTCGCCCACGCCGAACATGTCGATTTTGGCCCCCTGCTGCACCAAATCCTGAATCAGGTACTCATCCAGTGCGTTGGACACGGAAATCTCGCAGCCCGGCCAGCCCGCGTCGTCCAGCATTTTCCGGGCCTCCCGCGTGAGATACGCCATGTCGCCGGAGTCCAGACGAATACCGCATTTTTGGATACCCAAAGGCCGCAGCACCTCGTTAAAGGCCCGGATGGCGTCCGGTACGCCGGATTTGAGAGTGTTGTAGGTATCCACCAGCAGCGTTGCGTTGTTGGGATAAAGGCGGCAGTAGGTCCTAAACGCCTCATACTGGCTGTCGAACATCTGAACCCAGGCATGGGCCATGGTTCCCCCGGCGGGAACGCCGTAAATCTGGTCGGCAATGGCGCAGGCCGTTCCCCCGCAGCCGCCGATATAGGCGGCCCGTGCGCCGTTGATGGCGCCGTCCGTCCCCTGTGCGCGGCGGGAGCCGAATTCCAGCACGGTGCGCCCCTTGGCGGCCCGGACAATGCGGTTTGCCTTGGTGGCAACCAGGCTCTGGTGGTTCACGGACAAAAGCAAGAACGTCTCGATGAGCTGGGCCTGAATGGCAGGGGCCCGGACCGTTATCAGCGGCTCCTGCGGAAAAACAGGAGTTCCCTCGGGGATGGCGTACAAATCGCCGGTGAAACGGAAGTTCTTCAAATAGTTCAGAAACGCCTCGGAAAACAGCTTCCGTCCCCGGAGATAATGAAGGTCTTCCTCTGAAAAATGCAGGTCCTCGATATATTCGATCACCTGATCCAGTCCCGCCGCCAGAGCAAAGCCGCCCTGATCCGGCACGCTACGGAAAAACACGTCGAAATAGGTAATCCGGTCCTGAAAGCCCGTTTCAAAGTACCCGTTTCCCATGGTCAGCTCATAGAAGTCACAAAGCATGGACATATTGAGTTTCCCGCGGACGCTCATATCGCACCTCAATCGTACTCCGTCCAAAACGGAGGTAATTGCATAGATTATAGCGCTCCCTGCCGGGGAAAGCAATGTTTTCCGCATTTTTCCTCAAAAGTTTGTCGACTCTTTGAATTGACAATCCCGCGCTTCTCCCCTATGATACAAGCATATTTTAAAATAGCGGATATATGACCGCGCGCGGCGTCCGCATTTGAAAGGAGCCAGAGGCATGGGCCTGATTCTGGGAATCGACATCGGCGGCTCCACCACAAAAATTGTGGGTCTGGACGAGCGTGGAACCGTGATATCCATGCTCCGCGTCCGGGCGGAGGACCAGCTTACGTCGTTATTCGGGGCGCTGGGCAACTATCTTGTCAGTAACCGCATGTGGCTGGACGACGTGCAGCAGATCGTGCTCACCGGTGTGGGCGCCTCCTATGTGCAGGAGGATATCCACGGTATCCCCACCTGCCGGGTGGACGAATTTACCGCCAGCGGCACCGGGGCGCTGGCGCTCTCCGGCCAGCCGGAGGGCGTGGTGGCAACCATGGGCACCGGCACGGCCTTTCTCTGGGCAAAGGATGGAAAGGTGGAGCACCTGTGCGGCAGCGGCATCGGCGGCGGCACCTTGGGCGGCCTTTGCCGCAAGCTGGTGGGCGTGGAGCGGTTCGGCCAGATTAAGAAGATGGCGGTCGGCGGGGACCTTTCCCAAGTGGATTTGCGCATCGCGGACATCGCCACCGAGGCCGCCAAAACCCTGCACCCGGACATGACCGCCGCCAACTTCGGAAATCTGGCCGAGGACGCCTCCCCCGCCGACCTTGCCGCCGGGGCGGTGAATCTGGTGCTTCAGGCCATCGGCACCATGACGGTGCTGGCCTGCCGCTGCTGCGGGACGGACACGGTCATCCTCACCGGCTCCATGACCACGCTGGATCAGGCGGAGCCATCCTTTCAGGTGTTTGAAAAGCTGTACGGCATCCGCTATATCATTCCCGAAAACGCCACCTTTGCAACCGCCATCGGCGCGGCGCTGTGCAGCATCAAGCAAACTGGCCCCGCCAGCCCGGACTGACGCTCTGCTTGACAACACTCCACCTCCCTCGCTTTTCTGCGGAATCCGTCGCTTTTCCAACTTTTGCCCCTTCTTATGTTTTTCCCGGTCTTTCCGCAACCATTCCATCATTTTTACATGACCTTTCCCGGCGCGGGGGCCAAAAGACCCCCGCGCCTTTTTGCGTTTTGGCAGAGCGCGGCCTGCTGTTTTTCACAAATCCAAGCGGGGGATTTGAGCGCACTTTCCGCAAGCTGGGGTTTGACAGGCGGGCGGCGTTATGCTACTCTAACCTTACAGAGTTACCGTTTACTAACTCTTGAAGCGAATTACGTCGAAGGGACGCGAATATGATGCAGTTGGATACCTTACCCATCGGTCAAAGGGCCGTAATTACCGCCGTGGGCGGGCAGGGCGCCCTGCGGTGCCGCCTGCTGGACATGGGGCTGATTCCGAAAACCGTGGTGCGGATTGAGCGGGTGGCCCCTCTGGGGGACCCTATGGAGCTGCTGGTACGGGGCTACTCTCTGTCCCTGCGCCGGGAGGACGCCCGGAACATCGAAGTGGAGGTCATGCCATGATCTTTGCTTTGGCGGGAAATCAGAACTGCGGAAAAACCACGCTGTTCAACCAGCTTACCGGATCCAACCAGCACGTTGGCAATTTCCCCGGCGTGACGGTGGACCGGAAATTCGGGGAAATCCGGGGAGAGAGGGACTGCACGGTGGTGGACCTGCCGGGCATCTATTCCATCCGGCCCTACACGCCGGAGGAGATTGTCACCCGGGACTTCATTCTGGGCGAGCGGCCCGACTGCATTATCAACATCGTGGACGCGTCAAACATCGAGCGAAATTTGTACTTAACGCTTCAGCTTATGGAAATGCAGATTCCCATGGTTCTGGCGCTGAACATGATGGACGAGGTGCGCAAAAACGGCGGCACCGTCAACGTGGCCGGTATGTCCAAGGCTTTGGGTATTCCGGTGGTTCCCATTTCCGCCGTAAAAAACGAGGGCGTGAGCGAGCTTGTGGACGCGGCGGTGTTGACCGCCAAGCACCGCACACTTCCCGCCGTCAAGGACTTTTGCCCCCCCGGTCCCGTCCACCGGTGCATTCACGCGGTGGCCCATCAGATTGAGGACCATGCGCAGGCCGCCCGCATCTCCGTCCGCTTCGCCGCAACCAAGCTCATCGAGGGCGATTCGGACATCGCCGCGCGGCTGGAGCTGGACCAAAACGAGCTGGAGCTGATTGAGCACAGCATCACGGAAATGGAGACAGAGCGCGGCATGGACCGCAACGCCGCGCTGGCCGACATGCGGTATGAGTTTATCGGGCGGATCTGCCGCGACACGGTGGTAAAGCCCTCCCAATCCGCCGAGCGGGCAAGAAGCGAGCGGATCGACCGGGTGCTCACCCACCGGATTTGGGCGTTGCCCATCTTCTTCGGGGTCATGCTGTCTATTTTCTATCTCACCTTCAACGTGGTGGGCGCGGTCCTTTCCGATCTTTTGGCAAAGGGCATCGACGCCCTGGCCTCCATCGCGGACCGGACACTGACGCAGTACGACCTGAACCCCGTGGTCCACTCTCTGGTCATTGACGGGGTGTTCGCGGGGGTTGGGAGCGTGCTGTCCTTCCTGCCCATCATCGTGGTGCTGTTTTTCTTTCTGTCCATTTTGGAGGACACGGGCTATATGGCCCGGGTGGCCTTCGTCATGGATCAGCTTCTTCGGAAAATCGGCCTGTCGGGCCGCAGCATCGTGCCCATGCTGGTGGGCTTCGGCTGCTCCGTCCCCGCCATCATGGCCACCCGGACGCTGGCCTCGGAGCGGGACAGGCAGATGACAATTCTGCTGACCCCCTTCATGAGCTGTTCTGCGAAAATTCCCATTTACGGCGTGTTTACCGCCGCCTTTTTCCCCGGAAAGGGCGGGCTTGTGATAACCTCGCTGTATCTGATGGGCATTCTGGCAGGCATTTTGGCCGCAAAGCTTTTGGGCGGCACGGTGTTTCGGGGCAACCCCGTCCCCTTTGTCATGGAGCTTCCCAACTACCGCTTCCCCTCGCTTCAAAGCGTTGGACGGCTGTGCTGGGACAAGGCCAAGGATTTTTTGGAACGGGCCTTTACCGTCATTTTTATCGCCACGCTCGTTGTCTGGTTCCTCCAAACCTTTGACGTGCGGTTCAACGTGGTGGATGACAGCGCCGACAGCCTGCTGGCTCTGACGGGCGCGATGCTCTCTCCCCTGTTTGCCCCCTTGGGCTTTGCGGACTGGCGGGTATCCACCGCGCTTGTCACCGGCTTTATCGCCAAGGAGTCCGTGGTGTCCACGCTGGGCGTGCTCACCGGGGCGGCGGGCAATGTTGCAGGGGCCTTGGGCAGTCTGTTTACCCCCGCTTCCGCTATCAGCTTTTTAACCTTTACACTGCTTTATACGCCTTGCGTTGCCGCAATTTCCGCTGTTCGGCAGGAGCTTGGCTCCGGCTGGAAGGCGGCGGAGATGGCGGTGGGCCAGTGCGCCGTGGCCTGGCTGACGGCCTTTGTGGTTTACCGGCTGGTTCTGCTGCTTTGAAACACGACGCTTTGCGGATTTTTCCGAGGAGGGCGGTTTATGCTGGAATTTTTAATTCTTCTGGCGCTGGCGCTCTGGCTGGCGGCGGCGCTCCGTTTTCGGTACAGGCATAGGGGCGGCTGCGCCGGGTGCGACGGCTGCTGTGACCGTTGTGACCGCAGCGACGACTGCGACGACTGCAACAGCCAAAAGCCCTAAACTTCCACTGGTTTTTTACACGCTAAAGGGCTCCCCCGGACAAAACGTCCGGGGGAGCCCTTTAGCGCTATTCTCCGCGCAGCGTGGTTTGCAGGTACGCCCGCATCTCCGCGCTGGACCGGACGGCGTGGGCGCCGTTGATCACGGCCTGCTTCTCCGCCTCGGGCAGAGCTGCAAACCGCTCCATGGCGGCCACGTCCTGCGCCAGCGCCATCCCCATGCCAAGGGGCAGCTCATTGGCTTCCATTCGCATCACCTCAGGAAAAGTCTTCCCCGCAGGAAAAAAATCATGCGCGCTAAAGGCCGCTCTGTAAGCACAGCGGCGCGGTCCGCTATCCTCTTCCCTGCCCCGTTCCGTCCAGAGGCTTGCGGGGCTGGGACAGCAGCTCCAAATCCCGGAAAATCCCCGCCTCCAAATGCTCGTATTCCGCCGCGTTGCCCACCCGGCGCAGTTTTTTTGCGTATTTATCCCCGTCTTCAAACAGGTTGATGAGGTAAAACCAAAGCTCCTTCATCCGCTGGGCCGCAAAGCCGGGATAGCCATAGGCCGTCCGATAGCCCTCGTAGAGCGTCCGAACGTAGGTGCGTATTTCCTCCCGATTGGCGGGCGGGCCGCCCCGGAGCTTGCGGGGCAGAGCCGGGTCCGCAATGATCCCCCGGCCTATCATCACCGTGTCCACAGCGGGAAAGCGCCCGGAAAATTCCGCCACATCCTCCTGCGTCACCAGATCGCCGTTATAGGTCACAGGCAGGCGGCTGGCGGCAAGCGCGTCGGAAAACGCGTCCAGATGCACCTCTCCCCTGTAAAACTGCCCACGCAGTCGAGGATGGATAATCAGCTCTTGAATGGGATAGCGGTTGAAAATCTCCAAAAGCCGTCCAAATTCCGCCGGGTCGTGGTAGCCGATGCGGGTCTTCACCGAAACCGGCAGACAAACGCTCTCAAATACCTCCGCAAAAAACGCGTCCAGCTCCTCCGGGCGGAGGAGAAAGCCCGCACCCTTTCCCTTCGCCGTCACGGTGCCGGAAGGGCAGCCAAGATTCAAATTCACCTCGTCAAAGCCCAGCTCCCGCGCCTCCTCCGCAGCCCAGAGAAAGTCCCCTGCCCGTTTCGCCATAATCTGGGGCACGGCGGGAACGCCCGCGTTATTCTCCGGAGCGAGGTCCCGCAGTTCCTTTGCGGTCAGCTTCCGTTCCGGCGTGGGGGAGAAAAAGGGCGTGAAGTACCGGTCCACCCCGCCGAACATCTGCCGATGGGTTTTGCGGAACAGCCATGTGGAGATTCCCTCCAGCGGCGCGGACTCAATGCGCAGCATCTCTATCACAGGTGTTCCTTGCAGCTCAGCTCCTCCGCCTCCAGAGCGAACATCCGCACCCGTTTCAGGGCCTCGGGGGGAAGCTCCGGCTTTTCGCCGGTTTTCTCGGTATAATGGGCCATCAGGCACTGCATGGCGTGCAGCTTGTCCTCATCCATAATCTCATAGGTGCGGCCCGTGCCGATAATGCTTTTGTACATCGCTGTGTAGTTACAGGCCTTCTCCCCCGGCACCACCTGATGTCCGCAGTCCAGCTCAAAGCCCGCCTTTTCGCCTCTGGCAAGGAGTTCCACCTTACGCCCCTGGCCGGCGGAGTGGAAATAAAAGGTCAGCTTGCCGTCCTTCTCCTCATAGCCGAAGTTCAGAGGCACAATATAGACCTCTTTCCCGTCGAAAAAGCCCACGCGGCACACCTCGCACTCGTCCAGAACCCGATGGATTTCCGCCCGGTCCGTCACCTGACGGTCCTTTCTGCGCATCTCATGCATGACAATCCCTCTTTCCCGTCCCGCGTTTTTACGCGGTAAATTTTCGCAGTTCAGTCTATCAGCTTTCCTGACCGCCGTCAAGCATCGGCAAAGGCGTGTTTTGGCGCGGCAATTTGGGTCCGTTTTGGAAAAAAATTTTATAAATTTTCAAAAAGTTGAAGCAATTTGCCCCGCCGTACCGTATTATCAGCAGACGCAAGGGAGGTGTCCGCCGGTGTGCATATCATGACAAATCAGGAATTTACCGCGCTGGTGGCGGACTATGAACGGCTGGTCTACACCGTTTGCCACCGTCTGGTGCGGGACGGGGCAATGGCGGAGGACTTGACGCAGGAAACCTTCCTCTCCGCCTACGCCCACCGGGACCGCTGCCCGGTAGGCTTTGAGCGGCAGTGGCTGGCCAGAATCGCCGTAAATAAGGCAAAGGACCACCTTCAAACCGCCTATTCCCGCCACACCCTTCTCCCCGGCGACGATTTTATTCCGCCCGGCCTGTCGCCCCCTGCGGAGGAGCTGGCTATTGCCAACAGCGAGCGGGCGGCCATGACACAGATTATTGAAAATCTTCGGGAGCCTTACCGTCAGGTGTGCGTCCTCCACCTTTTGCAGGAGCGCACGCCGGAGGAAACGGCTCAATGTCTGGGCAGGCCGGTGAAAACCGTCCGCACCCAGATTTCCCGGGGAAAGCTGCTGATTCAGGAGCAATGGAACAGGAGGTCGTCCCATGAATACATTTGATTCCGGCGGACATCTGACGGACGATGCCCTGCAAGCCCTTTTGTCCGGCGAGCCGCTCACGGAGCTTGACCGGCTGGAAATTGCCGAGCATCTGGAATTCTGCGACGCGTGTCTGCTTCGCTCCGTGGAGCGCCTGCCCCATGACGCGCTGCTGACCCCAGCGCATTCCTGTCGCAATACGCTGTGGCCGCGCATTCGCCGCCGGAACGCCCGTGAGCTTGCCGGCCGGTTTGCCACTGCCGCCGCCGCCATTGCCATCGCCGCCAGTTTATGGAGCTTTAACGTCTTCGGCGGGCTGGTGACAGGCTCCACCGCATTGTCGGACTCCGCCCTCTCCGCCCTCCGTCAGGCGGATTTTCCCCAGCAAGCACAGCAGCTTGACAGAGCCCTTGGCGACAGCCTTGCGCGGCTTAGCGAGCTATTCTCCTTTGGCGGCGGAGCCACAGATTAAATAAACCAACCCCAATTTTAAGGAGGGCTTTTTTATGACCCGTAAAAATCCGTTTTTGTTGTTTTTATCCGCCTGTATCCCCGGCTGCGGGCAGATGTATCAGGGCTACATGAAGCGGGGATTGTCTCTCATGTCCCTGTTCGCCGTGATTATCGGCCTTGGCACCTGGCTTTATTTCGGGCAGTTGGCGCTGGCGCTGCCGGTTTTGTGGCTGTATTCCTTTTTTGACACCTACAACCTCTCCCACGCTCTGCAAAACGGCGATGCCGAGCCGGACGCCTATCCTGTCAGCATCTCCCCTATGGACCGGGAACAGTTTTCTCTTCTTTTGGCAAAGCGGCACAGTCTGGTGGGCTGGGTGCTGGTGCTTGCCGGGCTGTACGGCGCGTGGCAGATGGCGGCCCGTCCTTTTTCCGACTTCCTTTCGGCGCGGTTCGGCGTAAATCTTCACTGGCTGACCTACCAGATGCCCCGGCTGGCCCTGTTTGTGATGATTATTGCGCTGGGGGTATGGTTCATCCGTGGCCCGAAGCCCCGTCCCGCAGACGACGGCTTCACCCCGCCCTCCGGAACAGCGGAGGAACCGGTCGTACAGAAATTCACGGCCTCTTCCGACGCGACCGAAGGCCACGCCCCGGAATATCGCGCCGTTTCCGACGAGGTATCCCGCATTCTCCGCGAGGGGAAAGCCGCCGAAGCGGAAGCGGGAAAAAACGCCCCATGGGAAAGCGGCATCAGAGAAAACGAAAGCCGGAAGACCGGCGAAGAGGAGGACGTGCACAATGACGGAAAATAATCCTGCAAGCGCCCCTGCGGCGAATGCAAGCCGAGCCTCTGCGGCGGATGTAAACTGCGTCCCTTCTCCGGCGCAAAAGTCCGCTTTCCCCCGGGAGCGCAGGGTGGGAACGTTTACCTTCGGCGTGACGCTGGTGGCGGCAGGCCTTGCCATGACGGCGGCCCTGCTCTTTCCCGTGCTGGATCTGCGGCTGTTCCTTCGCTTCTCTCCTCTCGTATTGATTCTGCTGGGAACGGAGGTCCTCCTCTCCGCCCGCAAAGAGGTGCGCATGAAATACGACTGGCTGGGGATGCTGCTGTGCTTTTTTCTGGTGCTGCTGGCGCT
>JAEWML010000221.1 GCA_023393155.1 Bacillota bacterium | reverse complement strand
ACGAGCAAGTCAGTCAGGCCCGGGAGGGCTATGAAAATCTTCAGACTCTCTTTGCCCTTGGGGCCGTGAGCCAGAATCAGGTGGATCAGGCAAAGCTGGGGCTTTTGCAGGCGGAAAACGCCCGCAAGAGTACCCTGACCCAGATGGGTCTGGACGATGTGTGGGACATTTTGAACAACCCCACCGTCACGGCTCCTATCGCCGGAACCGTCTCCAGCGTCAGCGTCACCGCCGGAGTAGCCGTGGCTCCCGGCACTGTGGGGGCGGTGATTTCTGAAATCGGCCGTCCCCAGGTGGTGGTGAACGTTTCCGAGACGCTGCAGCCCTCCATCGGCGTGGGCGATGCAGTGGAAATCAGCATTCCCTCCGTGGGAGAGTCGGCAGTGCAGGGAACGGTGTCCTCCGTGGCCTCCGCAGCCAGCCTGCCCTCGGCACTGTATGAGGTACATATCGATTTGCCAAAGGATATGAAGGTTTCCATCGGCATGTTTGCCCGGGCCACCTTCCGCACCGATTCCCGGACGGGCACGGTGCTCATTCCCACGGAGGCAATCCTTACGGGAGAGGACGGAAGCCAGTCCGTCTATGTGGTGGACGGCGACACGGCCTATCAGGTAAATGTGACCACGGGACTTGTGGGTGAGAAGCAGACGGAGATCACCTCCGGGCTTCACGGCGGCGAGCAGCTTGTGACCCGGGGGCAGAGCTATCTCAGCGACGGAGCCCCTGTCCGCGTCACCAATGCCCCGGCGCCGGAGGACGGCGCGGATGCTTCCGGAGCTGAAAGCGGCGCGGCCTCCTCTGATGCGGCCTCTTCTCAGGCGGCGGTCCAAAGCGCGGAGGGCAAGGCGGCATGAATATTGTTTCATTTTCCATTCGCCATAAGGTTACCACCATCATGGCCTGCGTGATGGTGGCAATCTTCGGCGTGATGGGCTTTTCCCAACTGCCTTTGGCGCTGCTGCCAGACATTGAGCTTCCGATGGTTCTGATGTATTCCACCTATCAGGCGGGTCCCCAGGAGGTGGAGAATCTGGTTACCATTCCGCTGGAAAGTGCCTCCGCGTCGGTGGCGGGCATGGATGAGCTCTATTCCTACTCCGTTGAAAACATGTCCCTTGTGCTGGTGACCTTTACCGATGCAACCAATCTGGACAGCGCCATGACGGATTTGCGGGACAAGGTGGGCATGGTGAAAAGCACCCTGCCCGACGACGCCAGCGACCCGGTGATGATGGCCATGGACATGGACGCCATGCCCGTGATGGTCATTGCGCTGCGGGGCGCCGATTTGGCGTCTCTTCAGGCTACTGCGGACGATACCATTTCCCCCGCGCTGGAGCGCATCGAGGGCGTTGCCTCCGTGGATGTGCAGGGCGGCTTTGAAAACGAGATTGCCGTGGAAACCTATACGGAGAAACTGGCGGGCTATGGACTGTCTCTCACTTATATCTCCCAAATTCTTTCGGCGGAGAATGTGGCCATTCCCGCCGGCAGCGTGGACAACGGGGCAAACACCCTGTCCGTGCGGACCGACGGCCAGTTTTCCTCTGCGGAAGACGTGGCCAACTGCTTGATTCCCCTGCCAGCCGGCGGCACCGTCCGGCTGGGAGAGGTGGCAAACGTCTATCTTAAGCCTCAGGAGCGCAGCGCCATCGCACGGGTGGGCGGGGAGGACTGCGTGATTCTGTCCGTAAACAAGCAGTCGGACGTGAATACCGTGGTCACCGCCAGAAGTGTCAGCGCGGCCATGGAGGATATTGCGAAGGAGAATCCATCCTTGGAGTGGTCCGTGCTGCTGGACCAGAGCGACTATATCAACCTGTCCGTGGACAGCGCCATTTCCAACATCGTCATGGGCGTGCTGCTGGCGGCGCTGGTGCTGTTTGTGTTCCTGCGGGACTGGGGCGCCACCATGGTCATCTCCGTGTCCATGCCCCTTTGCATTGTGTCCGTGTTCCTTTTGATGCGGGTGCTGGGCATCACGCTGAATATGATGAGTCTTGGCGGCGTGGCCATGGGTGTGGGTATGATTGTGGATAACTCCATCGTGGTGCTGGAAAACATCTTCCGATACCGCTCCGAGGGGCACGACAACTACTCCGCCTGTACCAAGGGGACGGGAGAGGTGGCTTTGTCCATCGTGGCCTCCACGCTGACCACCGTGGCGGTGTTTCTCCCGCTGGGCCTCACCAACGGAATTGTGGGCATGATGTTCTATGACTTTTGCCTGACCATCTGCACTCTGATTGCCATGTCCCTGATTGTGGCGCTGACCATTGTGCCGCTTTTGAGCTACATGCTGCTGGGCCGGGGCCGGAAGGACCTGAAGTCCAACGCGCAGGCCATGGAGGCAGTTAAAAAAGCGAAAGGCAGCCGCCTGATGGACTGGTATGTAAAAAAGCTGGACTACTTTATCCATCACCGCAAGCGGGCCATGCTGGCAACCCTTGCCATGATTGTGGTTTTCATTGGAATCATTGCATTCTCGGGCTTTGAGATGATGCCCTCCATGGACCAGAGCACCGTCACCGTCACTGTGAGCCTTCCCACCGGAACCGAGACGAAGGAAGCGCAGCACATCGCCGAGCAGGTGGTGGACATCTCCATGAATACCGTTCCGGAAATCAAGGATATTTATTACACCACCGGCGGCGGCACCATGAGCAGCATGACCGGCGACAACTCAACCTCCGTGACGTTGAATCTGGTTCCCATAAAGGAGCGCCATCGCTCTGCCGAGGAGATTGGAAACGGGCTGCGGGAGAATCTGCGGGATATTGCCGGATCGGAAATTACCGTGTCCTCCGCGGGCATGATGGATATGTCCGCCATGAGCGGCCAGCCTATCCAGCTCACGCTTTCCGGCGATAATTACGATGAGCTGAAGGCAGCGGCAGACGATCTTTTAAAGCAAATTACCGACGGCGTACCCGACGCGGTGGATCTGAAATCCAGCGCCGGGGATCAGGTGCCGGAGGTGGATGTGACGCTGCGGCGGGACGTGGCCGCGCAGTACGGGCTTACCGCCGCCACCATCGGCACCGCCGTGCGCAGCCAGCTCACCGGCTCCACCGCTACGATCCTCAAGGTAAACGGCGAGGAGATCGATGTGGTGGTCCGGGGTGAGGCCGACGCGGGCAAGAGTCTGGATGCGCTGCGTTCCATGCTGATCACCACGCCCACGGGCAGTGCCGTTCCGCTGAACATGGTGGCGGACGTGGAGGTGGTGATGGCGCCCCAGACCATCATCCGCCAGAATCAAAGCCGAACCATCACCGTCACCGGCGACAGCCGCACCAACGACCCGGTGGGCATTTCCAAGTCCGTCAAAGCAGTGGTGGACGGCTATCAGCCCCCGGAGGGAATTACCGTGGATATGGCGGGCGAAAGCAGCGACATGATGGATTCCTTCCAAAGCCTGGGTACCGCGCTGATCGTGGCGCTGGGCCTGGTGTATTTCGTGCTGGCGTCTCAGTTTGAGTCGTTCCTGATGCCGGTCATCGTCATGATGATTCTGCCGGTGAGTCTGCTGGGGTCGCTATCCACGCAGTTCCTGTTCGGCATGAAAATCTCCATCGTCTCTCTGGTCAGCGTGATTATGCTGGCAGGAACGGTGGTCAACTCCGCCATCGTGCTGGTGGATTACATCAAAATCCGCCGTCTGCGGGGCGAGGAGAAGAACGAGGCGATTTTGAAGGCATGTCCCCGCCGTGTCCGGCCTGTGATGATGACCATGCTCACAACGGTTTTGGGCCTTTTGCCCATGGCCGTGGGCATGGGCGAGGGGGCGGAAATGATGAAGCCCATGGCCATCGCAATGATTACCGGCATGATGCTTTCCACCGTTGTAACGCTGCTGTTCACGCCGGTGTATTACAGCATTCTGGACAGCTTCAGGCAAAAATTTGCTGATAAACGCGCGGCTAAAAAGGGAAAATCCGCGCCGGAAAAGAAGGAGGAGGTCCTCAGTGTCGAAGATCAGTGACCGGCGCCGCACCGACATATTGAGTTCCGCGCTGACGGAATTCGGCCTGCGGGGCGTGGACGGGGCCTCTATGTCGGAAATCGCTGCCCGGGCCGGGATCGGAAAATCTACCATCTATGAGTACTTTTCCTCTAAAACAGAGCTGCTTGTCGCATCCTGCGAAATGAAAATTCGTCAGATGAAGGAGGAGATTATGTCCATTTTCAGCCGGGACAGCTCGTTTTCCGAGCAGATGGAGCTTTATGTCGAAATGATGCTGGAGATGGCTGGAAACGTTGATTTTAACGGGGTTGTGCGGGTCTTTACCCGGGAATCCTTGGAAGAGCTGGAGCCGGTGGTGAATGCCCTCACCGGTGATGTGGCGGCCATTATGGAGCAGGCCATTCTCCGTGGGCAGGCGACGGGAGAGCTAACGCAGGATTTGGACG
>JAEWML010000214.1 GCA_023393155.1 Bacillota bacterium | reverse complement strand
CTTCACCTCTGTAAGCTTTTTGATATTTAGTAATCATATGCTTATTTTACGCGTTTCATGCAATTTGTCAAGGGGGAAATCCACACGGTTTCACCGAAAAGTGCATTTAGAGAATTTTTTTTGGGGGGGGGGAACTCCCGGAGCCTGATTTCCGTCCAAGAGGAAAAAGGAGGCTGATTTGGGTGAAAAAAGTGCGGATAGTGCTGCTGGCAATGATTTTGTGCGCGTTTCTTGCGGCCTGCGGGCAGGCTGCGCCTCCGTTGGCAGACGGAGACGGGTTTGCTCCTGCGGCGGGGAACCTAAAGGGAGAAACTTTATCGACGGGAACGGAGACCGTGTGCCGGATCGTGGACGGGGCGGAGACGGGAGAGCTGCTGCTGGCAGAGCTGAACGGAGCTGAGAGCGGCGTATATCTCCTGCCGACGGAGGGCCTTCCCGTGACGGTGGACGGACAGATTGCCGACGCAAAGGACCTTACCGACGGCATGACGGTGGAGGTGGAGCACTCCGGCACGGTGCTGGAGAGCTATCCGGCACAATTCGCGCAGGTTGCGTCCCTGCGGGCGCAGACGCCGGAAAATGGGGGCTATACGGACCTGTGCGGCCTGTGGCTCAAGGTTTTGGACGATTTGTGGAACACGGACCCGGGCCTGAACGGAATGGAGAACGGGGGTACGGTTCCCTACGTGGGCGTGGATTTAAGCAGCGCCCCCGGGGACCTGACGGAGACGGAAAAGGCAGCCGTGGCGTGGCAGTTCGGGCGGCTTCACGGGGCGCAGGCCCTGACCGGAACCTTTGACGAGCTGGTGGAGCGGGGGTATATCGACCAAGAGCGGCTTTCCTGGGAGGACGGCGTGCTTTTTTCCGTCACAGCGGACGGGCGGGACGAGACAACCTGTTACAGCCTGCCAACCCTGACCTTTGACGCGCAGAAGTGGAGGGGCGGCGACGGGGCGTATTTCTTTTCTGACTGCGTGTGCGTCTGGCCGGAGAGCGGTACATGGACGGAATACAGCGTTGGAAGCGAAGCCATATCCTGAGTAAAAATCCCCGCCGGACGCGTGTCATCCGACGGGGATTCCTTGTTGCGCCAAGGGGAATCCCATGCTATAATGTCTAAGTAGCGGGCAGGATATTTAAACCGCTGTTTCAACTAGTTTTTTCATATTATAATATCCGGTTTTTATCCGGCTGAAATCAGGAGAGTGAGCATGACCGCCAAAGAGTTTCAAACGCGTTCCCTATTTCAAATTTTTATCGGCTATTTCAAGCCCCACCGGCGGCTTTTCTTTTTGGACATCGGTTGCGCGTTTGTGATGTCCCTCATCGATCTGGCGTTTCCCTTTGTCTCCCGGTGGTGCATGTATACCCTGCTGCCCGCAAACGCGTGGCAGGCGTTTTTCGCCGTGATGACGGCGGTGGTGGCGGCTTTTACCCTGCGGGCGGCCCTGAGCTACGTCATCGCCTATTACGGGCACACCTTCGGCATTCTGGTGGAGGCGGATATCCGCCGGGACCTGTTTCACCACATGCAGGAGCTGGATTTCCGTTACTACGACAAAAACCGCACCGGCCAGCTGATGAGCAGGCTCACCGCCGACCTGTTCGACATCACGGAGCTGGCCCACCACGGGCCGGAGGACGTGTTTATTTCCTTTGTGACCATTGTGGGGTCCCTTGCGGTGATGTTTACCATCCAGTGGCGGCTGGCGCTGGTGATCGCGGTAATTCTTCCCGTGTTTTTCGCCGTGGTTTGGAGCTTTCGCCGGTCCATGGCGGAGGCGTCGGACGCTGTGAAGCGGAAGACCGCCGCCATCAACACGGATATCGAGTCGGGCCTGTCCGGTATCCGCACCGCCAAGGCCTTTGCCAACGAGGCGGCGGAGCTGCGCAAGTTCGACCGCTCCAACGAGACGTTTAAAACCTCCAAGCGGATGTTCCACAAGGCCATGGGCCGGTTCAACGCCGCCATGGAGTTTTTCCTGTGTATGCTGCAGGCGGCGGTGATTGCCGCGGGCGGCTGGCTCATCATGCAGGGGCGGATGAACACCATCGACCTGATTACCTTCAGCCTGTATATTACCACCTTCGTCAGCCCCATCCGCAAGCTCTCCTCCTTTATGGAGCTGTTTGCCAACGGGTCCGCGGGACTAAAGCGCTTTGCCGAGCTGATGCGGGAGGAACCGGCGCTGAAGGACGCGCCGGACGCGGAGGACCTTTTCCGGGTGGAGGGCCGGGTGGATCTGGACCATGTGAGCTTTGCCTATCGGGACAATCTGCCGGTGCTCCACGACGTTGACCTGCACATCCGCCCCGGCGAAACCGTGGCGGTGGTGGGCCCCTCCGGGGGCGGAAAGTCCACCCTCTGCCAACTCATTCCCCGGTTTTACGACGTGTCCGGGGGCAGCGTGCGGCTGGATGGGAAGGACGTTCGCCATGTGAAGCAAAGCTCCCTTCGCCGCAACGTGGGCGTGGTGCAGCAGGAGGTGTTTCTCTTTGCCGCCAGCGTCCTTGAAAACATCCGCTACGGCCGTCCCGACGCCACGGAGGAGGAGATTTTCAGGGCCGCGAAGGAAGCGGAGATTTATGACGACATCTGCGCCTTGCCCGATGGGTTTGACACCTATGTGGGCGAGCGGGGAACCCTGCTCTCCGGCGGGCAGAAGCAGCGCATTTCCATCGCCCGGATTTTCCTGAAAGACCCGCCGGTGCTGATTCTGGACGAGGCCACCTCCGCGCTTGACAGCGTGACCGAGGCGAAAATTCAGGCCACCTTCGAGCGGCTTGCCAAAAACCGCACCACGCTGATGATTGCCCACCGGCTTTCCACCGTCCAAAAGGCGGACCGGATTCTGGTAGTGGAAAACGGCGAAATTGTGGAGCAGGGCCCCCATGCGGAGCTGCTGGCGAAAAACGGCGCGTATGCCGAGCTGTACCGAACGCAGGAGCTGCGCCATGGATAAAACGAGGCTTTTGGACAGGGCCGCGAAAAGCGGAGAGGAACGGCTGATTCTCGCCCGGGTGCTGGACCGGCTGGAGCAGGCGCAAAGCCGCAATATCCCCGCCGCCACGGATTTTCTCTCCCCGCAGGAGCGGGCCTCCGCCGAGGTGCTTTTGCGCCTTGCGGGCGTGGGGGAGACAGAGTATGTGTCCATGGGCGGCTACGAAGGAGCCGAGCGGCGAATCCTTTTATTCCTGCCGGACTGGATGGACCCGGAAGCGGCGGCGGAGCAAAGCCCTCTGCGGTGCCTGCGGGCGAAATACCGCCCGGAATACGACCTTGGCCACCGGGACCTTTTGGGAAGCCTGATGGGCATGGGCGTGACCCGGGAGAAGACCGGGGACATTCTGGCGGGCAAAGAGTCCTGCGATTTGATTGTGCTGGAGGGCGTGGCGGAGTTTCTGCTGCAAAGCTGGGATCAGGCCGGGCGGGCGAAGCTGAGCGTCTCCGCCATTTCGGCGGAGGAGCTGTCCGTGCCGGAGGAGCGCTTTGAAGAGGTCCGGGACACGGTGATGAGCCTTCGGCTGGACGCGATTGCCGCCACGGGCTTTAAGATGGCCCGGGGAAAGGCCGCCTCTCTGATTGAAAGCGGCCGGGTTCAGGTGAACTGGCTGGAATGCGCCAAGCCGGATCGGCTGCTGGCGGAGGGAGACACCGTCTCCGCCCGGGGCGTGGGCCGATTTACCGTGACGGAAATCGGCGGCGTGACCAGAAAGGGCCGGACGGCCATCGTGGTTCGGCGGTCCGTTTGAGGAGGCGCGCATATGCTGGAATATGAGTTTGAAACGGTGCCTTGCCGGTTGGACGGCGGATTTGCAAGCATAGCCTTTGGCGCGGCGGGCATTGAGACCCAAGGACACCGGGAAGTCATTTGCCGCAGAGCGGCTGATGGCTGGCGATACGCCGGGTGCATCCCCCGGCTTCAGCGGGCAGAGGGCTATATAGAAACGATTGACTTGATTTTTGAGCGGGAAACCCCCGGCGAATGACAGGAGGAACTGCATGGAGCAAGCGAAAATTGACCGCATCAACGAACTGGCCCGCAAGGCGAAGTCGCCCGAGGGTCTGAGTGAACAGGAGACGGCGGAGCGCACCGCACTGCACAAAGAATATGTGGGAGCGGTGCTGGGCAATTTACAGGGACAGTTGGACAATACCGTGCTTCTGCGGCCCGACGGGTCGAAAGAAAAGCTGAAAAGGAAAGAGAAGTGACGCCCATGACCCCCGAGAAACGAAATAAGGACGGCGACTGGGGCCATTGGGCGCTGATCATCTTCCTGTTCGCAATAGGCGTTTG
>JAEWML010000210.1 GCA_023393155.1 Bacillota bacterium | reverse complement strand
GAAGTCGCCTTCGGCGGGCGTTACCCGTTATCCTTGCCCTGTGGAGCCCGGACTTTCCTCATAGACGGCCTTTCGGCCTGCCCACGCGACTGTCTGTTTTACTTGCCCGTTTATTTTACCCGCTCTTTCACTGCTTGTCAACAGCAAAGAAAATGAAAAATTTGAGAGGCCTGATTGCTATTTTTACCGCTTTGCGGTATACTGTTTTGAGTAATCTTTCCGCCCCTGCGGGCGTTTTTGGAGGGACCGCTTATGACGTTACAGGAATACATCGCATCCATTCGGGAAAAAACCGTGGCCATTGTCGGAATCGGCGTCAGCAACACGCCGTTAATCGAGCTTTTGGCAAAATCGGGCGTCCGCGTCACTGCCTGCGACCGCAAAAGCCGTGAGGATCTAGGCTGTCAGGCCGAACGGCTGGAGGGGCTTGGCGTGACGCTGAAGCTGGGGGATGCGTACCTGAAGGATTTGACCCAAGATGTGATCTTCCGCACGCCGGGACTGCGGCAGGACGTTCCGGAGCTTCTGGCCGCAGCGGCGCGGGGAAGCGAGATTACCTCTGAAATGGAGGTCTTCTTTCAGGTGGCTCCCTGCATGCTGATTGCCGTTACCGGAAGCGACGGGAAGACCACCACCACCACGCTCATCTCAGAGTTTTTGCGGGAGGCTGGAAAAACCGTCCACGTAGGCGGAAACATCGGCCGTCCGCTGCTGTGCGAGGCGGATGAAATGCTGCCGGAGGACTACGCCGTATTGGAGCTGAGTTCTTTCCAACTGATGACCATGACCCGCAGTCCCCACATCGCCGTGATTACAAATCTGGCTCCCAATCATCTGGACGTACACAGGGATATGACGGAGTATATAGCTGCAAAGGAAAATATCTTTACACATCAGTCTGTGGAAGATGTTACGATATTTAATGCCGATAACGAGATTACGGCGGAGCAGGCTCACCGGGCCGTTGGCCGCAGGCGGCTGTTCTCCCGGAAAGGGGAGCCGGAGGAGGGCGTATTCCTCCGGGGTGACGTAATTGTTTCCCGGATGGACGGGGCGGAGCGGGAGATTATGCGCACGTCCGATATCCTGCTTCCCGGAGTTCATAACGTGGAAAACTATATGGCGGCGATTGCCGCCATGGACGGGCTGATTCCCGATGAAGCGATGCGGCAGGTGGCCCGGACCTTTGCCGGCGTGGAGCACCGCATTGAGCTGGTGCGGACGCTGCGGGGCGCGCGGTACTACAACGACTCCATCGGAACCAGCCCCTCCCGCACCATCGCGGGGCTGCGGTCCTTCCCCGAAAAGGTCATTCTCATTGCTGGAGGCTACGACAAGCACATTCCCTTCGACACGCTGGGACCGGAGCTTGTGGAGCATGTAAAGCTTCTGATTCTCTGCGGGGCCACGGCGGAAAAAATCCGCGCCTGCGTTGAAAACACGCCTGGCTATCACGGCGTTCCGGAGATGCTGACCGTCTCCGAGCTTCGCGCCGCTGTGGAAACGGCGGCACAGAGAGCGGGGGAGGGCGACGTGGTGCTGCTGAGCCCCGCCTGCGCGGCCTTTGACCAGTTTAAAAACTTTATGGAGCGGGGCAGGGCCTTTAAGCAGATCGTGGCCGGATTGAAATAGGGAAAAGCCCCTTTTGCATAGAATCTTCCAATGGGGTGATTCTATGAGATCATACGGATACTACCGCCGCCCCCTGACCCGGCGGACACTGGCGCGGCTGCTGCTGGCGGCGGTGCTTCTGGGGCTGGGGGTTTTTGCCGCCGTGGCGGGTCTTCAGATGAAGCAGCTGCTGACCCAACTGGCTATTACCCGGGTCAGCAACACAGTGAACGGCATCGTCTCGCAGGCAGTGAATGAAACAATTGACAATGGGGAGATTAAATACGACGATTTGATTTCCTTTGAAAAGGACAACGAGGGGAAGATTACGGCGGTAAAAAGCAACATGCCGGAGTTCAACCGGTTGCAGTCCCAAATTTTAAAGGTGATTTTAGAACGGCTCTCCGACGTGTCCACAAAAGATTTGTCCATTCCCGTGGGCAGCCTTACCGGGTCTGCGCTGCTGTCTGGGCGAGGGCCCGGGGTGAAGGTTCGGATGCAGTCTGTGGGATCGTCCAGAGCGCATCTGGAAAACCAGTTTGACTCTGCGGGAATCAACCAGACCAAGCACCGGATTATGCTGGAGGTGGATGTATCCGTGGCGATTCTGCTGCCGGGGTTTAATACCGCCACGCAGGTGAGCAACGCCTTTACCGTGGCGGAAACGGTGATTGTGGGCACGGTGCCGGAGAATTACACCTATTTCAGCAATTCCGGCAATCAAGTGGATGACGCCAGGGAACTGATTCTCAACAAGGGCTGAGCGGGAGGAAACCCCTCCCGCTTTCAGGCTGGGCAGGAAAGGAAAGAGCGCATGGACTATCGCGAGGAAATGAAGCGACTGCGGGAGGAGCTCAACGAGAATGCCTATCGCTATTACGTACTGGATGAACCCACCATGTCGGACTATGACTACGACATGAAAAACCGCCGTCTTCAGCAGTTGGAGCGGGAGCATCCGGAGGAAATTGCCCCGGATTCGCCCACCCAGCGGGTGGGGGACAAGCTGAAGGAGGGCTTTTCCACTTATCGCCACGAGGTTCCGCTGGAGAGCTTACAGGATGTGTTTACCGCCGGAGAGGTGGAGGATTTCTGCCACCGGATGGAGGATACGCTGGGCGAAAATGCGGCGTATTCTCTGGAACCGAAGGTGGACGGACTGTCGGTGGCACTGGAGTATCGGGACGGCGTGTTTGTCAGCGGCGGGACAAGAGGCGACGGGCGGGTGGGGGAGGACGTGACGGAAAACCTGCGCACCGTCCGGTCCATTCCCATGACGCTGCCGGAGAAGCTGCCCCGGCTCATTGTCCGGGGAGAAGTCTATATGGCCCGCTCCGTGTTCGAGGAAATCAACCGCCGCCGGGAAATTGAGGGGAAGCTCCTCATGGCCAACCCACGAAACGCAGCCGCAGGCTCCCTGCGCCAGCTTGACCCGAAAATCGCGGCGGAACGGCGGCTGGACATCCGGATTTTCAACCTGCAATTGGCGCAGGGGCGGAGCTTTGCCACCCATTCTGAAACACTGAACTATCTGGAAAGCCAGCATTTCCCCGTTATTCCCCATAAAACGGTCCTTACAGCCGACGAGTGCCTGAAGGAAATCCACGACATCAACGAGCGGCGGATGAGCTATCCTTACGACATGGACGGCGCGGTGATTAAAATCGACCGGCTGGCCGACCGGGAGACACTGGGCAGCACCGTAAAATGTCCCAAGTGGGCCATTGCCTACAAGTATCCGCCGGAGCAAAAGCCAAGTAAGGTGCTGGACATTGTGGTTCAGGTGGGGCGCACCGGGGTACTGACGCCAAAGGCTGTGCTGGCCCCGGTTCATCTGGCGGGAACCACGGTCCAAAGCGCCACGCTGCACAATCAGGACTATATTGCCGAAAAGGACGTCCGCGTGGGAGACACCGTGCTGGTCCAAAAAGCGGGGGAGATTATCCCGGAGATTGTGGAGGTGGATGTTTCCAAGCGGCCGGAGGGGACAGTTCCCTATGAGCTTCCAAAGGTCTGTCCCGTTTGCGGCGCAACTGTGACCCGGGACGAGGACGGCGCGGCGGTGCGCTGCACCGGCGCGGAGTGCCCGGCCCAGCTTCTGCGCAACATCACCCACTTTGTCAGCCGGGACGCCATGGACATCGACGGGCTGGGTCCCGCCGTGCTTCAGCAACTGATTGAAACCGGGCTGATTCACTCTGCCGCTGATCTTTACGGCCTGACGGAGCAGGATTTTGCCCAGTTGGAGCGCATGGGGGAGAAATCCGCCTCCAACGCGGTGGCCGCCATCGAGAAATCCAAGGAAAACGACCTTGGGAAGCTGCTCTACGCGCTGGGTATCCGACAGGTGGGCGAAAAAGCCGGACGGGTGCTGGCACAGCATTTTAAAACACTTGACGCGCTGGAACGGGCCACGCCGGAGGAGCTGATCGCCATTGACAGCGTGGGAGCCGTCACGGCCCAATTTATTCTGGACTGGCTGGCAAGCCCCCAGTCTCAGGACCTGCTGCAAAAGCTTCGCAGCGCCGGCGTAAACACGACCTGCACAGAGGAGGCGGTGGACGACCGCTTTGTGGGAAAAACCTTTGTTCTCACCGGTACGCTGACCCGATTCGACCGCAAGTCCGCCGAGGAGATGATTCAGGCCCGGGGCGGAAAGGCATCCAACTCCGTGTCGAAGAAGACGGCCTATGTGGTGGCGGGGGACGCCGCCGGAAGCAAGCTTCAAAAGGCGCAGGAGCTGGGAATTCCCGTGCTGACGGAGGATGAGTTTGCGGCGCTGCTTGAGTGACCTCCGGTGTTTTGAAAATTATAAAAAGGCGATATAGTTGTAAAGTTATATCGCCTTTCACTCATTGTATGTTAATAAAAAATCGTATATAAAAAACCGGAGGAAAACCGGTGCCAATTAGCCTTCCTCCGGTAGAAAGCGTTTTTGTAAGCCTTTGCCTTTGCCCTGCGATCAGGTGTCAAAGGACGGGTTCATATAGTACACGTTTCGCTCGTTCATCCGATCTTTTGCCAGCCGCAGGCCCTCGCCGAAGCGCTGGAAGTGAACGATTTCTCTGGCGCGGAGGAAGCGAATGGCGTCGGTGACATCCGGGTCATCGCTCATCCGCAGGATGTTGTCATAGGTCAGGCGGGCCTTCTGCTCCGCCGCCAAGTCCTCAGTCAAATCCGCGATGGTGTCACCGGTGACGGCGATGCCGTCCGCGCTCCAGGGAGAGCCGGAGGCGGCGGTGGGGTAGACCGAGGTGGTGTGGTCGATAAAATAGGGGGCAAAGCCGCCCTCTTTCACGTCGCTCTCCGTAAGATTCCGGGTTAGCTGATGGACGATGGTCCCCACCATCTCCAAATGCCCTAGCTCTTCTGTCCCGATATCGGTTAAAAGTCCTTTCAGCTCGGGATAGGGCATGGAGTACCGCTGGCTCAGATACCGCAGCGATGCGCCGAGTTCTCCGTGGGGGCCCCCATACTGACTGATAATCAGCGCCGCCAGCTTGGGATTTGGAGTTTTGATGTTGACGGGATATTGCAGCTTTTTTTCATAAATAAACATTAGCCGTTCACTCCTTCATCCCAGGGCCACGGGTCATTCAGCCAGATAAAGCCGTCCTGCTCCGTAATATCGGTCTGGAGGAGGGGGCCATACATCTTCTGATACGTCTTCCGACCCTCTTGGGAGAGCTTGATATAGGCCCAGTAGAGGTTTAAAACCTCCTGGTCCTTGGGGTGGGTGGTGAGATAAAGGCCCAGCTCGTCGATCGCAAAATCAAGCGCCATCAGCTCCGCCAAGGCGGTGTTGTTGGTTTTCAGCTTGTCAGTCATCGCCGCCTTAAAGGGCAGGTCCAGCCCCGGAAACAACGTCCCCGTCTGAAGCGCCGTGGCATTTTCATAGCGGGGCGGGTCCTGATTCTGCATGGGCACATAGGGAAATGCCAGCGGCGCACAGCGTCCGGGAAGGCTCCCGTCGTTTTGGCCGCAGGAATTCAATTCAGGTCTATCCATCTGCAAAAATACTCCTTCCTTTGCGTAGGTTTGCTCAGACTGCGCACGGTATCGTGCGCTTATGCCATACTATGCCGGGCAACCCCCGCAGGTACATCTTGCGGGACCGGGCAAAAGGGTGCTATAATATTCAGGGGGACGGCACAGTCAGCCATACCGGCTGCATCGGCCCGTCCGAAGGACATAATGGAAAAGCCGTACCTCATATTCTTCACGGGAGGTGACGGCTATGGTTGTTTTTATACGCAGGACCCATCTGGGCTTTTCCGCACTGCTGCTTACGGCGGTGGCGGGGATGGCGTTGATTTTGTGGCAGGGGAGCGGGAGCGTCTCCGTGCTCTCATCCCAGCCGATGGGAAGCCCCAGCCGCGTGGTGGTGGTGGACCCGGGCCACGGCGGAGAGGACGGCGGCGCGGTGGCCGGGGACGGCACGGTGGAGAGCGGGTTAAATTTGCAGATTGCCGGGCGGTTGGACGCGCTGCTCCGGTTTTTGGGTCAGGACACGGTGATGACCCGGACGGAGGACGTGTCCATCCATTCTCCGGCAGCCACGACACTGAGGCAGAAAAAGGCCTCCGACCTTAAAAACCGGGTGGCGCTGGTGAATGGACTGGAAAACGCGGTGCTCCTCAGCATCCATCAGAACAGCCTTCCGGGCTCCCCAAAAACCCACGGCGCGCAGGTATTTTACAACGGCGTGGAGCCTGCCCCGGCGCTGGCCTCCGCCGTGCAGGAGCGGCTGAACAGCAGCGTGAACACGGGGAACGGAAAAACGCCCAAGCGTATTTCAGATTCCATTTATCTCACGAAGAACGCCACGGCTCCGGCAATCATCGTGGAGTGCGGCTTTCTCTCCAACAGTGCGGAAACCACCCGCCTGCAAGAGCCGGGATACCAGACACGGCTGGCGCTTGCCATTGCCGCCGGATATTTTTCTACGGAGGAAACGTCATAGATGAAAGCGAAAAGTACGTTTTACTGCACGGAGTGCGGAAACGAGACGCCCAAGTGGGCGGGGAAGTGCCCCGCCTGCGGCGCGTGGAACACGGTGGTGGAGCGTCCCGCGGAAGCCGCGCCGAAAAAGTCCCGGGGTATCGGGAAAGCGGCGGCTCCGGCAATCCCTGCTGCGGGAGGCGCCCGCCGTGCCCGCCCGGTGACGGATTTGGAAACCGCGTCGGAAATCCGCTTTCCCACCGGGATGGGAGAGCTGGACCGGGTCCTTGGCGGCGGAGCCGTCAAGGGTTCTCTGGTGCTGGTAGGCGGCGCGCCGGGTATCGGAAAGTCCACGCTGATGCTGCAAATTTGCAGCAAGCTGTGCGAATTCTCCAAGGTTTTGTATGTATCCGGAGAGGAGTCGGAGCACCAGTTAAAGCTCCGGGCAAAGCGGCTGGATGTGGAGAGTGAACAGCTGTTCGTTATTTCCGAAACCTGCCTGGGGGACGTGCTGGAAACGGTGGCGGAGGAGCAGCCCGACATACTCATCATCGATTCCATCCAGACGCTGTACAACGACGCGCTGGATTCTCCCGCCGGAAGCGTGGGGCAGGTGAAGGACTGCACTATGGCATTGATGCAGCTTGCCAAGGGGCAGGAGGTCACCGTGTTCGTCATCGGGCATGTGAATAAAGAGGGCTCCATTGCCGGACCCAAGGTCTTGGAGCACATGGTGGACTGCGTGCTGTATTTCGAGGGAGATCAGCACAGCTCCTACCGCATTTTGCGGGCGGCAAAAAATCGCTTCGGGGCCACCAATGAGATCGGCGTGTTTGAGATGGAGGACGCTGGGCTGCACGAGGTGGAAAACCCCTCGGAGCTGCTGCTGGCAGGCCGTCCAGCGGATGCGCCGGGGAGCTGCGTCACCTGTGTGATGGAGGGGGTGCGTCCCGTGCTGGCAGAGGTGCAGGCCCTGATTGCCCCCAGCGGATACGGAACGCCCCGCCGCACCAGCAACGGCTTTGATTACAACCGGGCGGCCATGCTGATTGCGGTGCTGGAAAAGAGAGGAGGGCTGAAGCTCTCCACCTGCGATACCTATTTAAATATCATCGGCGGATTGTGGCTGGACGAGCCTGCCGCCGACCTTGCCGCCGCCGTGGCGCTGGCTTCCAGTTATTTGGATCAGCCGATTCCCAGCGATCTGGTGTCCATCGGAGAGGTGGGCCTGACAGGAGAACTGCGCAGTGTCAGCCAGTTGAGCCAGCGGGTGAACGAAGTGCAGCGCCTGGGCTTCAAGCGCTGCCTGATTCCGGAGCACCGGTCCCAATCGCTCCATCCACCGGCGGGATTGGAGCTGATTCCGGTGCGGAATATTGGGGAGGCTCTGCGCTCCGTGCTGCACAAACAGGGATAAAGTGAACGCAGCCGCCTCCGGCGGGGGGAACTCCCGCAGCCGCCGCGCAGTCCAGATCGCACAGTCCGTCCTTTTGATAGATACAGGCAGAGGTGCATGGAATAAGCCCCATAAAATTCAGTCCGTTCCTTTCAGTTTGAGATGGTTGCGGCGGTCCAAGCGTTTTCGGCTAGGATGTGCCGAAACGGCGGAGTTTATGTTTTGGAAGAGGAAAATGGTCCGGCATAAAGTCGGGCCTGTCTGGGCGTTCCCCGGCACGAAGCCGGGGAGCCACAAGACAAGGCAGGCCGTTTGGAAGGACGTTAAGCGGGCGCAGCGCGCATTTAGGTTCGAGCAAAACGTTGGGCCGCATAGCTTCCGCAAAATATACGCCGTGGAGTTGATGCAAAAGTACGGGGACATTCGGCGCGTGCAGCGGGCCATGGAACACGCCAGCCCTGCCGTCACCGCTATTTATGTGATGGCTGACGCGCTGCTTTTTCGGAAGAATGTTCTTGCCGAGCAACGGAGGCGGAAACTTTCGGTTGACAAGTGACCAGCGCCGCTCTATACTTGTGTCAAAACAACCCTGCACCCGAATGAGGGCTGTTTTGACACAGCCAATACGGCGCGGAAGGAGGATGGCAAGCTAGGTTCGGAGGCGGTGAAAACACACGCCATCGAATGCCAAGACGGAACAACAACGTTTATTTTGTTGCCCGGAGCGGCTGGCCCCAAGCGCGGTGCGGGGCGCTGTTTCCGATGCGCTGCCTACGACACGCAGCGCGCGCAGCCCGGCAGTATGCCGGGACGGAGGGCGGACAGTCGGAATTGTTTTGCAATGACGATTGAACAAAATAAAAATTTTGTTCAAAACAGGGAGGTCAAACGAGGGATTATGCCATCCGGCCGCCGGTTATCCGATGAATGCCGGACCTGCCGTCGATGTGCTCTTCGCAGGGTTATGCGCGGTCAGTGATGCCCACAACAGCCGGATTCATGTCAGCACGAATCATCCGCTCCGGACAAACCCGTTTCCAGCAATTTGAGCGGCTTTTTATGAAGAATCCTATGTTTCCAGACCGCTCTGGCGGCTGCGCTGACAAAAACATTATAAAATTTGAGGGTGATATTTTGAACGATTACCGCACCGAAGCGCCGCCGGTCCTGCGGGACTTTCTGGCGTATCACGAAACCATCAAGGCCCACTCCAGGCGAACTGTGGATGAATACTTTCTGGACCTGCGGAACTTTTTCCGCTATATGAAGCAGACGCGGGACCCGTGCCTCCGGGACAGGCGGCTGGACGAGATCTCTATTCTGGATGTGGATTTAGACTTTGTTAAATCCGTAACATTGACGGATATTTACGGATACATGACCTATCTCAGCCGCGACCGGATTTTACATCAAAACAGCTCCACCTCAGATTATGGACTGAATTCCGCATCCAGAGCCAGAAAAATTGCAACGCTCCGCTCCTTTTACAACTACTTGACCAATAAGGTCCACTTGATTACAGAAAACCCCGTCAAGGACATCGACTCCCCAAAAACCAGAAAATCACTGCCGAAATATCTGACGCTGGATGAAAGCATCCGGCTTTTAGGGTCGGTTGATGGAAAGAACCGCGAGCGGGACTACTGCATTCTGACGCTGTTTCTCAACTGCGGATTGCGGATTTCCGAGCTGGTTGGGCTGAATTTAAACGATATTCAGGATGAGGCCCTTCGGGTTTTGGGCAAGGGCAATAAGGTCCGCATCGTCTATCTGAACGAGGCCTGCAAGGACGCGCTGCGGCGATATCTGGCGGTGCGGCGGCCCGTGTCGGGACGGGACAGCGGGGCGCTTCTTTTGTCGGAGCAGAACAAGCGCATTAGCCGCTCCGGCGTCCATGCGCTGGTGAAAAAGCATCTGGGCCAGGCCGGGCTGGATGCGTCGGAATACTCTTCTCACAAGCTCCGCCACACCGCCGCCACGCTGATGCTGCAAAACGGCGTGGACGTAAAAGCGGTACAGGAGGTTTTGGGTCACGAGCACCTGAATACCACGGAAATCTACACCCATATCGACAACGAGGCCCTCCGTGTCGCCGCCAGAGCAAATCCCCTCTCTCAGGTCAAGGCCCCGAAAAAACCGCTGGATTCCTGAGCCTTGGCGGCGCTTGTCTTTCTCCCGTTGCCTGTTCCCAAAAACAACAAGGCCCCCGGATATTTCCGGGGGCTTTGCGCTTTTTATTTGGATGTCAGCAGACTGTTCCAGTTCCAGTCGGTTTCCGAGGGGACGGTCCCCAGCCGCCACAGGGAAACACCGGCAATACCCAGCAGCTTGGCGGCGCCGAGCTTAACATGAACGCTGTCGTTGTTGTCGTACCAGACGAAATAGCGGCTGCCGTCCTCCGTGGTATAGATTGCATAGGGCTGCTGATAGGCGTCAGACCAGCCCGTTTCCGTATTTGACTGTCCCAGCCGCTGATACAGCGTTTCATTGGAGGGATACACCGGCGTCCCGGAGAGAAGCCTTCCGTCCGCGCCGATTTTCCAGGCCATAGGCTTGCTGGAAAAGCCCAGCAGCAGCTTGGACTGATTGGCAGCGCCCATTTGGACGGCGGCGGACAGCAGCGAGGCGTATATCTGGTCGGCGGGAGCCTGCGCGGCGGTCTTGTAATACTCCGTTCCCACAAAGGAGGTCATATCCGCGGTGTTGTAGTCATAGGCCATCAGAATCACCCGATCAGCAAGCGCGCCGATGGCAGAGTTATCATAGCCGTCGTAATAGCTGCCGGTGGTTAAAATCGGGGAAACGCAGATGTACAGGCTCTTGCCAAGGGAATGCACTTTACTGGAAAGCGTGGTCAAAAACGCCGTAAAATCCGATTTTTGTGCGGCCCGCAGGCCCTCAAAATCAATCGTCACGCCGGAATAGGGATTCTTGCCCACGGCATTGTAGGAAACGGTCAGCTCATTGACGATCTGCTCCACCGCCGCCAATCTTCCGGCCTCCGACGCCAGCAGCTCCCGCACGCCGCCAGACACATCCATATAGACGCTCAGGTTCAGGGGCGTGCCGCCTGCGTCCAGATATCCGGTTACGTCCTGATAGCCGCTGGGAACGGCGTACTCATTCCCGCCCGCCGAGGTGGTGGAAAGCAGCGCGGTGGTTCCGTCCCAGGTCATCCGGCTCCACCCGGCGCTAACGGCTTCCATCCCGTCCGTCAGGCCAAGCTGGTTTCGGGAGGAGATGGCGTAGAACCCGTGGACAAACTCCGTGGCGCGGCTGAGCTTTTCATAAATGCGCACCAGCATGGCGGCAGCCTGCCCCCGGGTTGCGGTTGCGGTGGGGGCGAAAGTGGTTTCAGAGGTGCCGGAGGTCATGCCGATTTGATAGGCCACGGCCACGTAGCCCTTCCCTGCCCCCACATCGGTAAACGGAAGGGCGGTGGATTTTTCCTGAATTGCGGCCGCCCCCTTCAGCCCCGCCGCCCGGACCAGCATCTCAGACATCTCGGCACGGGTGATGGGCACGTCCGGGCGAAATTTTTCGCTCCGGTCCACCACGTCATGGGCCAAGGCCGTCTCCACCACAGAGTACCACGTGTGGGAGGCGGGCACGTCGGAAAAGGAGGGCTGCTGAGGCTGTTCTCCGTCCCAGTTCATCGTTTTCACCATCATCCGCACCAGCACGGCTGCAAATTGGCCCCGGGTGATGGGGTCTGAATAGCCGAAGCTGGAGTCGCTGTATCCGCCCATCAGGCCGTAGTCTGCGGCCTTTTGCACCTCGACCGCAAGGGCGCTCCCCGCCGGAACATCCCGAAAGGACGCTGCAGAAACCGGCAGCGCGGACACCGCTGTGAGGGCGGCGGCCAGCAGCGCCGCACAAAGCTTTTTCATATGTATTCGCCTTTCTTCTTTTCAAAAAATAAGAGCAATCACGGCTGACGGAGCATTTCCGTCAGCCGTGATTATAGCACCTTTTTTCGCCATGTTCAAGTCACGCACGGTTTACGCCGAGGATTTTGACAGGTCGAATGAGGACGTACTCATAGCTGCTTAGCGGTCTGTTGTCCGCGTCGAAGCTGTGGGCCGCCACGAGAATGTCCTCCGGACCATAGGGCGGCTGCGCCTCCACCACGATTGGTGAATGCTGATAACGGATCCCGCCGAGAGAGAGCTGGACCAGATCGCCCGGACGCAGCTCCCAAAGCTGACATTCCACACCCACAGGGCCCACCGAAGGCTGGGGGCGGGTAAGGAAGTTGAATAGATACTCCACCCCCGTCCACGCGGGGGCCTTCCGATTTGCGTTGATATAGTACCAGCCATAGGTCGGGAGAAAATTCATCACGCCGCCCCCGGCATAGAGGCACTGGGATGCAAAGTTTGTGCAGTCTCCGCCGATGCTTTCGTAGTCGTAAAAGGCCGGATTCCGGCCATAGGCCCAGCGGTGGGCGTACCACACCGCGGCCTGGCGGTCATAGTCCTGTAAAAGGTTCATGGGCACCCCTCCCCTGCCCCCAGCTTATGCCAAGGCGAGGAAACTGTGCCATCACCGGCCTTTTGCGGGACACATCTGTCCATGCAAAAATTGTACGGACGGTGTGTGCTTTATGAAAAAGCAGGGAGACATTCGTCTCCCTGCCCTGTTTTTTGAGAAAGCGGTTAAATCTTGTGGTCGCAGCCCAGAACGTTAATCAGCTTATGGGCCACCATGTCTTTAATGGCCTGACGGGCGGGCTTGAGATACTGGCGGGGGTCAAAATCGCCGGGATTGTGGGCAAAGTGCTCCCGGATGCAGGCTGTCATAGCGAGGCGAAGATCGGAGTCGATGTTGATTTTGCACACGGACAGCTCTGCCGCGTGGCGCAGTTGATCCTCCGGCACGCCGATGGCGCCGGGCATATTGCCGCCGAATTGATTGATTTTCTCCACAAACTCCTGCGGTACGGAGGACGAGCCGTGCAGTACGATGGGGAAGCCGGGCAGGCGGCGGGAAACCTCCTCCAGCACGTCGAACCGGAGCTGGGGCTTGGTTCCCGGCTTGAATTTGAACGCGCCGTGGCTGGTGCCGATGGCGATGGCCAGAGAGTCGCAGCCGGTGCGGGAGACAAATTCCTCCACCTCTTCGGGGCGGGTGTAGGAGGAGTCCTCGGCGCTGACGTTTACCTCGTCCTCAATACCGGCCAGGGTCCCCAGCTCCGCCTCCACCACCACGCCGTGATCATGGGCGTATTCCACCACCTTTCGGGTGATTTCGATATTCTCGTCGAAGGGTTTGCCGGAGGCATCGATCATCACGGAGGTAAAGCCACCGTCGATACAGCTTTTGCAGGTTTCAAAGTCCGGGCCGTGGTCCAGATGGAGCACGATGGGAACGTTGGGACACTCAATGACCGCAGCCTCCACCAGCTTGATCAGATAGGTGTGGTTGGCGTAGGCCCGGGCGCCCTTGGATACTTGAAGAATCAGGGGGGCATCCAGATCGCGCGCGGCCTCGGTGATGCCCTGCACAATCTCCATGTTGTTGACGTTGAACGCACCGATGGCATAGCCGCCTTCATAGGCTTTTTTAAACATTTCGGTTGACGTGACCAATGGCATATCAATCATCTCCTGTCAAAATTGTGGGTTTTCCCGTTCCGCCGGAAACGCACTTTCCGTTCCGGCGGATACATCCGAATCCAATCGGATTAACTCCAAAGAAAACGATTTTCTGTTACCATAATATCACATAAAAATAAAATTGCAAGTATTTACAATTTTAGCTGAACATGATAAAATGTTTCCACAGATATACATTTATCAAGCCCGGTTTTCCGGGATGAAAAATCAGGAGGAACTATTCATGAGTGAACTGAAAGGCGCCTGCATTCTGGGCCAGTCCGGAGGTCCCACTTCTGTGATCAACGCCAGCGCGTACGGCGTGATTGCCACCGCGCTGAAGTCTCCCGCCATCACTGCGGTTTACGGCGCAGAGCACGGCATTAAGGGCGTTTTGAACGATCGCCTGTTCGACATGGGCAAGGAGGACCCTGCAGAGCTGGAGCTTTTGAAATACACCCCCTCCTCCGCCCTTGGCTCCTGCCGCTACAAAATGGCGGACCCGGATATGGACGACACCGACTACAAGCGCATTCTGGAGACGTTTAAGAAGTATGACGTGCGCTATTTCTTCTATAACGGCGGAAACGACTCTATGGACACCTGCAACAAAATCTCCAAGTATATGCAAAAGGCAGGATATGAGTGCCGCGTGATGGGCGTGCCCAAGACCATCGACAACGACTTGTATGGCACGGACCACTGCCCCGGATACGCCTCTGCCGCCAAGTATATCGCCACAAGCTGCATGGAGGTTTATCAGGACGCCCGGGTCTATGACACCGGAATGGTCTGCATCGTTGAAATTATGGGCCGCCATGCCGGCTGGCTTGCCGGCGCGGCCGCGCTGGCCACAGCCTACGGTGCGGGTCCCGACCTGATCTACCTGCCGGAGACGGAGTTCAATATGGAAGAATTTTTGGCCGACGTGGAGCGCATCTACAAGGAAAAGGGCAACTGCATGGTGGCCGTGTCCGAGGGGATCCACTATCCAGACGGCACCTTTGTCTCCGAGGCGAAGGCCTCCGCCACCGACGGGTTCGGTCACGCCCAGCTTGGCGGCCTTGCCGCCACGCTTGCCGCAGTCGTCAAGGAGAAGACCGGCGCCAAGGTCAGGGGCATCGAGCTGAGCCTTTTGCAGCGCTGCGGTGCGCATCTGGCCTCTGAGACGGACATTGAGGAGTCTTTCATGGCGGGAAAGGCCGCCGTGGAAAACGCGGTCAACGGCATCACCGACAAAATGGTGGGCTTTGAGCGGATCGAGCGGGACGGACATTACGTCTGCAAAACGGCTCTGCTGAACCTGACCGACGTTGCCAACACGGAGAAAAAGGTCCCCCGTGAGTGGATTAACGCCAGAGGCAACGGCGTGGAGCAGCCCTTTATCGACTATGTGCTGCCCCTGATTCAGGGCGAGCCAAAGCTGCCGAAGGAGGACTCCCTCCCCCGCTTTGCAAAGCTTAAAAAGGTGCTGGCAAAATAAAACCGGCGATGCCGGTAATTGCCCGGTACATCCGGCTGCACGGTAAATGCACTGAAGTCGTTTGCTGTGAATATGATAGATTGCGGCCTGTGTATTGGAGGTAATTATTTTGGAGTTTGAAACTTGTCGCAATACTGATACCGTCATGGATACTGTCATGATCGCGCGTATTCTTCGCGCCGAGCGCTGCCAGCTACTGGTCTGCGACTGCGCAACGAACCAAGAGGTCATTGTTCATGCAGACAATGCATGCTGCTTTTCTTGCGGTGAGTGCGTATGCATTCGTTATAGCGGAGCCATGACGATGAGCCTTCCCCCACAGATTTCCGCCACCTGTGTTGCGCGGCACTGTGGAAACTGAGCGTACTTTTCTATAAAAACAGAGAGGGCCTTTCGGCCCTCTCTGTTTCATTTAACCCTGCGGGCCGTTTTTTGGCATTGCTCCTTGCGGCCATTGCCGCCATCTTACTTATGCCTGCGGATAGCCTCCAGCTCGTAAACAATCCAAAAAATCATAGCCGAAGCTATAAACCAAATAAATCCCATATCTCCCAGAAACATTCCAATATATCCCGCCATAAAAACGGATGCCGCGGCCCCCATTGCAAGTCTCATTTCTCCACTCCCTATCGGTTCTTCTGGTAGATGGTCCACAGCCCGTCCATCAAAAGATATTTGTCGTAGACAATCTCGTTCCGGCAGTACTTCACGATGATGGGCGCGCTCCCTCCCGTGGCCACCACACTGACGGTTTTGCCCCGAAACTCGTCCCGGATACGGTCCAAAACGCCGTCCAGCATCCCGGCGGTTCCGTAGATGATGCCGGCGCGCATGCAGTCCTCCGTGTTTTTGCCGATGAGCGACTTGGGGTGCTGGAGCGAAATGGCGGGAAGCTGCGCCGCCCGGCGGCTCAAAGCCTCCAGCGAGACATTGACTCCCGGCAGCAAAAGCCCGCCCTCATAGGTTCGGTCATGAGAAATGATCCCAATGGTGATGGCGGTGCCCATATCGATAGTGACGATGGGCGCGGTGAACTTTTCAAGAGCCGCCACCGCGTCCGCCACAATGTCGGCCCCCATCTGGGTCTGAAAATCCATGCGGATGTTCAGGCCCGTTTTAACGCCGGGTCCCACCACCATGGGCGGCTTTCCCAGCAGACGGCCCACCGCCTTTTCCAGCATGAAATTCAGCGGCGGAACCACGCTGCACACAATGGCTCCGCTGACGTCCTTCAGGTCGTAATGATACAGCGTGAATACGTTCATCAAATCAATGCTGAACTGATCCGCCGTTCTGCGGACATCCGTATCCAGCGCGGCCAAAAACTTCAGCTCCCTGTCCGGCCCGAACAGCCCAACGGACATGTTGGAATTTCCCACGTCGATGGCCAAAAGCATGTTGCAATCCCCTCCCCTGTCTGATACTTTTATGGTATCACGTCCGGACAACTCTTGCAAGCGGAACTGCATTCTGCTATAATGATTTTATCAGTCGAACAGATGTTGCCTTTAAACGTTTTCGAAATTTGAAAGGAGTTTTGCCCATGGATACAATCTGCAAGCTTTCTTCTCCCTTGGGACCCCTGTGCCTTGCGTCCGACGGCTCCGCGCTGACCGGGCTGTGGCTGGAAGGGCAGAAATACTTCGGCTCCACCCTTACAGGCCGGGAGGAAACCGCCGCGCTTCCGGTATTTGACCGGGCGCGGGAGTGGCTGGAGGTCTATTTCTCGGGCCAGGTTCCCGGCTCTCTTCCACCGCTGGCTCCCCGGGGCAGCGCATTTCGCCAAGAGGTATGGAAACTGCTGCTGGAGATTCCCCGGGGCGAAACCGTTACCTACGGCGCGCTGGCGCAGCGTCTGCAATCGCGGGGAACAGCCGCATCGGCCCGGTCCGTGGGCGGCGCGGTGGGGCACAACCCCATTTCCATCCTCATCCCCTGCCACCGGGTGGTGGGCGGCGGTGGCTCTCTCACAGGCTACGCCGGGGGCCTCGGCAATAAGATGCGTCTGCTGGAGCTGGAAGGCGTGGATTTAAAAGGATTCTACCTTCCCAAAGAGGGGGAATGATTGTAAATTAAATACACTTTACAGATATTTCCCGCGTTGAAGTCGGGCTTGGCAGTTCTTATTGGAAAGGACGCGGAGAGAATGGATGAAACTATTGTTGTAAAGCCGTCGCGAAAGGGCGCTTTTCTCTACATATGCGGAGCATTGGGAATGGTCTTGCTCAGTCTGTTTATACTGTTTTCAGATTTGACGGAAAACCCATTGAACCAGGTCCTGCTTAAAGCCATTGGGGTTTTCAGTTTTCTCTTTTTTACTTATTGCAGTATTTTTTTAATTAAAAAAGCTCTGTCCGGAAAAGCCCTTCTTACGGTTACGCCAGATGGTATTACGGACAACAGCTCGGAGCTCTCTTTCGGCTTTATTCCGTGGAGCGACATCGAGCGTATTTATCTTGACAGTATGATGGACAATGTATTTATTGAAATACAATTAAAAAACGAGGAAGCTTATATCGGAAAACTTCGTGGTATCAGAAAATGGGCAGTGCTGGCAAACCGCAGGATGGGACATCAGGCTGTGTGCATCACGCTGAATTCCAGCGGCGTCTCTCCCAGGGACCTGATTGGAGAGCTCCAGAGGCGGCATCTGGCGGCGCAGTAAAATACCGCAGTCAGTGCCCATACATACAAGCAGTGGGAAGCACAAAGTGCTTCCCACTGTCTTTTTCTATTAGAGAATAATGCAGATCAGCCCGCCGCTGCCCTCGTTGATGATGCGGGTCAGCGTCTCCTGAAGCTTTTTCCGTGCATCGTCGGGCATCCGCTGGAGCTTGTTTTGCAGGTCCTCGCTCACCAGCTCGTGGAAGCTGCGGCCGAAGATATTGGACTGCCAGATTTTGCTGGTGTCCCCCTCAAACTCCTGTAAAAGGTAGTTCACCATGTCCTCCGACTGCTTTTCGTTCCCCACGATGGGGCTGACCGCCGTCTCGATATCGGCGCGAATCATGTGGATGCTGGGGGCGCTGGCCTTTAGGCGGACGCCATACCGCCCCCCCTGCTTCATGATTTCCGGCTCCTCCAGCTTCAGCTCGTCAAGGCCGGGAACCACAATACCGTAGCCGTTTTCGCGCACGTCGTTCAGTGCGCCCGCCACCTTGTCGTACTCCGTTTTCACGGTGGCAAGCCGGGTCAGCAGGCTCATCAAGTCCCCGTCGTCCGCCACGGAGAAGCCGGACTGCTCCGACAGAGTCCGATAAAACAGCTCCTGAGGAAGGAGCAGCACCGACGAGGCAACGCCCGTTCCAAGGTCGATGCCGGTGAGCTTTGCGGAGCTGATATTCTCGCTCTTTCCAAGCTGTGCAATCACGCCGTCAACCTCCCGGATGTGGCGCAGTCCCATGGTCCCTTCCCGCACAGACCCGTACAGTCCGGCCTTGATGGGGTGGTCCGCCGGAAGGGCGTCCACCCACGCGGGCAGGAACACATCCAACTCCTGCATGGGAAACTCGTACAGTACGGCCTTCAACACGTCCGCCACCGCCGCCTCGTCCAGCTCCAGACAGTTCACCGGCATGCAATTCACGTCGTAGTGGGCGGCAATATCCTTTGCCATCGCCTGCACCTGCTCGGATTTGGGCGAGTCAGAGTTCAGCAGGACGATAAAGGGCTTTCCCAGCTCCTGAAGCTCCCGGATGACCCGCTCCTCAGCCTCCAGATAGTCCTCTCTGGGAATCTCCGAGATGGACCCGTCGGTGGTAATGACGATGCCGATGGTGGAGTGCTCCGCAATTACCCTGCGGGTGCCAAGCTCCGCCGCCTCCATCATGGGAATCTCATGGTCGTACCAGGGCGTTGTCACCATGCGGGGCTGGTTGTCTTCCGTGGACCCGATGGCGCCCCGGACCATATACCCCACGCAGTCGATCAGCCGCACGGAAAACGCCGCCCCGTCGGACAGTTGAATCTGAACGGCTTCCTCCGGCACAAACTTTGGCTCCGCCGTCATGATGGTCCGTCCCGAGCCGCTCTGGGGCAGCTCGTCTCTGGCCCGCTCACGGCGGTAGACGTTTTCAATGTTGGGGATCACCTGCGTCTCCATAAACCGTTTGATAAATGTAGATTTTCCCGTGCGTACCGGGCCTACCACACCGATGTAGATGTCACCGGCGGTCCGGGTGGCGATATTCTGATAGATGGTCGTATTCATAGCATCCCCCGTCCTTCTTGCAATCCTGCTTCCACTCTATGTGGAAAGCCTGACAAGTATGACAGGCAGGAGGCACCGAAAATTGCACAAAAGCCCGTCGCTTTTTTTCGGATTTTTTTTGGATATCGCATATTTACAGTTGTTCGTTATCATGCTAAATTGATAATTAACTAAATCAAAGGGGCAGCGCTCTTAAATTGGAGGAATTGTGATGAAAATGAAAAAAGTTCTGGCTCTGCTTGCTATGGCGGCAATCATTGGCTCTCTGGCCGCCTGTGGAAGCACCGCACCCGCAGGCAGTGACGCGCCCGGCTCCGCGTCGTCTTCCCCGGAGGCCGCGTCCGGCAGCGCGGCACGCACCGCCTTTACCGTTGGCTTTGACGCGGAGTATCCCCCTTACGGCTTTATTGCAGATGACGGAAGCTACGTGGGCTTCGATCTGGATTTGGCGCAGGAGGTCTGCAACCGCAACGGCTGGGAGCTTAATCGCCAGCCCATTGACTGGACCTCCAAGGACATGGAGCTGGACGCGGGGAATATCGACTGCATCTGGAACGGCTTCACTATGACCGGCCGCGAGGAAAACTATACATGGGTAGGCCCCTACGTAAATAACTCCATTATGTTTGTGGTGCGGTCCGACAGCGGTATTACCGACGCGGCGCAGCTTGCCGGAAAGCCGGTGGTGACCCAGTCCGGCTCCTCCGCCCTCACGGCCCTGACCGACGATCCCGGTGACGGCAGCAACGATGAAAACCTTGCTCTGGCCGCCTCCTTCTCCGCACTGGACGAGGTCCCCGATTACAACACCGCCTTCATGAATCTGGAATCCGGCGCAAATGACGCCATCGCGGTGGACATCGGTGTTGCCAACTTCCAGTTGAAAACCCGCGGTTCCGATAAGTTTGTGATGCTGGAAAAGCCCCTGTCCACCGAGCAGTACGGCATCGGCTTCAAAAAGGGCAACACGGAGCTGGCCGATCAGGTGAAGGCCACGCTGGATGCCATGTGGGCCGACGGAACCTTCCAGAAAATTGCCGCCGCTGCAGCCGCAACCTACGATGCGCCGGAGCTTGCCGACATGCTCTGCTACGGCTAATAAGCAGACTGCTTCCGTGAGGGCGGCGGGAAATCCCGCCGCCCTCCGCGGCAATTGAAGAGCGAGGAGAATTGGGAATGGTTTTGGTCAATGTACTTCAGCAGCTGCTGACGGGCCTGTGGGCCGCCGTGCAGCTTTTTGTGCTGACGCTGGTGTTTTCCATGCCTTTGGGGCTTCTGGTGGCGCTGGGGCGGATGTCCGCCTGGGCGCCTCTGCGCCGTCTTGGCACAAAGCGGGAATGCGCCGGGAAGAAGCCGGGGAAAGCAGTGTCGGCTCTGCGGGAATTCAGGCCCGTGCAGGTGGTGGTGCGGTTTTTTATCGCCGTCCTCCGTGGCACGCCGCTGATGCTTCAGATGATGGTGGTGTATTTTGGACCCTACTACGTTTTTGGCATCAGCCTGTCGGGCTATTCCCGGTTGCTGGCGGCGGTCATCGCGTTTTCCATCAACTATGCCGCCTACTTCGCGGAAATTTACCGTTCCGGCATCCAGTCCATCCCGCAGGGACAGTATGAGGCCGCGCAGGTGCTGGGCTACGGCCCGAGGCAGACCTTTTTTAAGATTATTCTTCCCCAGATGGTGAAGCGGGTCCTCCCTGCCGTCACCAACGAGGTGATTACCTTGGTAAAGGACACGTCTTTGGCCTTTGTCATCGCCTATCAGGAGCTGTTCAATGTTGCAAAGCAGATTTCCGCCGCCAACACCACCGTCCTGCCGCTGTTTATCGCGGGAGCGTTCTACTTTCTTTTTAACAGCGTGGTGGCCTGGGGAATGGAACGCATTGAAAAACGTATGAGCTATTATAGCTGAGGAGGTGTCCGACTATGAAAGTGATGGAGCTGAAGGGCGTCCGCAAGTCCTTTGATGGGACTGCGGAGGTACTGCGGGACATTTCCGTGGGCGTGGACAAGGGCGAGGTGGTGGCCATCATCGGTCCCTCCGGTTCCGGAAAGTCCACGCTGCTGCGCTGCGCCGCGCTGCTGACGGAGATGGACAGCGGAGAGCTGTCCTATTCTGGAAACAAAGCCGCGTGGAACGATGAACAGGGCAGGACGGTTTATGCCGGGGACCTGAAAAAAATACGGCGCTGCTTTGGGCTGGTATTTCAAAATTTTAATCTCTTTCCACACTACACGGTTCTGAAAAACCTGACGGACGCACCCGTCAGCGTGGCGGGCCGCAGTCGGGCGGCGGCGGAGAACGTTGCCTTGGAGCTGCTGAGAAAAATGGGTCTTTCCGACAAGGCCGGGTGCTATCCCTGCCAGCTTTCCGGCGGACAGCAGCAGCGGGTGGCCATTGCCAGAGCGCTGGCCATGCAGCCGGAGATTCTGTTTTTTGACGAGCCCACCTCCGCGCTGGACCCGGAACTGACCGGCGAAATTTTAAAGGTCATCCGCCAGCTTGCACGGGAAAAAATGACCATGGTCATCGTCACCCACGAGATGGCCTTCGCCCGCGACGTGGCGGACCGGGTAATTTTTATGGACGGCGGGGTCATTGTGGAGCAGGGCGCGCCTAACGAGGTGCTGGGTGCGCCGAAGGAAGACCGAACGCGGCAATTTCTGGCCCGATTTTCAAATTAGCGGTCAGGATTTTCCGGCGGTCAATTTTTTGAGGAAATTGCGCTGCACTCTGCGCCGAAATGCCCGCCTTCGGCGGGCATTTCGGAACTCACTTCACTAAGCGCATTTTTGACTACGTACACGCCAAGGCTAAAAGCGGCAAAGCTCCGAGGGGTATTGACAGCCTGAAGCGGTCCGGCTATGCCGGACCGCTCTTTTTTTATTATGCCCGCTTTCGGGGAATCAGCAGCAGCTTTTCCTCCGATACGTTCATCTCGTCCTCCAAATCGTTGGCAGAGAGGATGGTGGTTACGGTGGTGTTGTACCGCTTGGCAAGGTCCCAAAGCGTCTCCTGCCTGTTTTTGCACCGCAGAACGAGAGACGGCGCGCCGGTAAGGTCTTTCGGCGCTTCGCTGCTGATTTTTGCGGAGGACACGCAGACCCTCTTTTTCCGGGAAACTGCCTCCGCGCGAAACTCCACTGAAAACCGCACCTCGATCCCCCGGTCCCCAAGACATCCCTGAACCTCCTCGGGGCAAACGGCGTGGGCCGTTACCCGGCAGTCCTCCGGCAAATCCATCTGGCAGCTCACGTCGATGCTCCGCTCAGCCATCAGCGCCGCGCCGCCCTCGTCCAGATACAGCGCCCGGACGCCGACTGCGGTGCGCAGGGTACTGCCGCCCCCCTCACGACTGACGGATACGGCGCTGGGAGAGGCGGAAAGCGTCAGAATGGAATCCGCCACCACGCCGATTTCCAGCACCTCCCGCACAGTTTGACGGCGGGTCAGGGTTTCCGCGAAGTCGCATAGCTGCAAAGGCTGGGCCTCGTAGCTCAAGTCATAGGCCGTGCTGTACAAATCGCACAGCAGCGTCACGTCCTGCTCCTGGCGCAGCAGGGCCGTGGCGTGGAGATACAGCGTAACGGCAATCTTTCGGTTGTCGTGGTCGCCGTCCACCTGAATATCGGTTCCGGTGAGCTGAACTCTGACCGAGGCCACACAGCCCTCGGCCGACCCGTCCACCTCCATAATTTGGGAAAATGGCAGCTCGCCGGAGGTGGAGCAGCACCTTCCCTCCAAAGAGCGGTACAGGAGACAAACCGTAAAAATTCCTTTTAAAATCAGCTTGCTGCCCACCACCTTTGTCTCCGTCACGCAGACGGACACGCGGCTGGACAGAATTTCAGCAGCACCCTCCCTGCCCGGAGACAGGTCCAGCTCGTCGGAAAATGTAAAATCTTTTTCTACGATATGTGTCAGTGCGGTGGTATGCTGCAC
>JAEWML010000166.1 GCA_023393155.1 Bacillota bacterium | reverse complement strand
GAGATACAGTCTGCCCTCTTCGGCATAAAAGGTCTGGTTATTTTCATCGCAGTCCACCCAATAGGTCACGCGCCAGATGGCGCCGTCTCCTTCCTGCTCCCGATAGAGCAGGAAAGCGGCAGGCAGCGGAATTTCGGAGATATACCGCCCCACGGACAAATAAACGGTCAAGTCCCGCACAGGTGCGTTTGGATGTTCCTCCTGCGCTGTTTCCAGCTCATTGGACTCAGGGCAAATCAACTGCCCGCCTCCGCTGCCCACGGGTAACATGGGGCCGAACGCGCAGGGAACATCTCTGCCGAAAAAGCCGCCCAGCTTTGTGACCCGAAAGGTTCTGGAGGAGTTATAGAATTCCACGGTGCCGGGAATAACCACCGAAATTTTTTCCGCTGCCCCGTCCCAGTCAAAGCCGGAGACAAACGCCTGCGCGTTTAGAAAATTTGGAATATATTGCACGCCCTCCGTGCGCTGTGAGTTCTCAAGCCGGTAATGCAGGCTGTTGTCCCGAAAGATCCAAAGCCCAACGGCGAATATCACCGCCAGCAAAAGGAACGCCGCCGTCCGTTTTTTCCTCACTGCCGTGGTCCCCTCTCCATCTCCTGCATTCGCAGCAGAAGCCGCAGATCGGTTTCAAGGCACTGGGAGGCGGACAGATTCATGTCATAGTGCAGGCACCGGCCCTTGTCCGGGGCAAGGGGAAGAATCACCGCCTCGCTGAGCCGGGTAAGGGTCAGGTTGCGGGCATAGGTGCGGCGGTATTCGCCCTCCAGGGTCAGCAGGATGTCCCGCGCGTTTTCAAGGCAGGTGCGGGAGAAGTTGAACACCGCCGCCTGGGCGCAGCCCCGGTAAAACCGGGGATAGACATAGGGGAGAATCATGTTGATGGACGGGGTAAGCTGGGGCTGGTCCTCTCCGCTTTGGGCCACGGTGTCGCCTCCGATAAAGGGATACATGGTGGACTCCACGAACCAAGAGCGCATATTGGGAACGAAGTACACACAGTCAATGTTCCGCCCCTTGGACAGAATCAAATCCCGGCCCCGGCCCGACAAAAGCCCCACCAGCACTCGGTCAATCTCCAGATTTTCCGCCCGGAACAACGGGTCCAGCGCGTTGATGCGGTTGCCGGTGTGGAGCAGGTCGTCCACCAGAATCACGGGGCGGTGAAACGCCTTGACGGTACGAATCTGGCTCTCCAGCGGCGCGTACCGGGGGAAGGGGGCAATGGTGAAGGAGCTTAAATCCTGCGCGAACACCTTGTCGGTGTGGATGGTTTTGGTGACGGTGTTGGGGATGGCGTTGCCCCGAAGAATTTTTCCGAAGGGGACGCACATGCTTTCTCCCAGCACGCGGGGATGGGTAGGCTCCGAGGGAACGCCGTTCAGCTCCACAATGCGGCCCACCAGCCGGTGGTAGATGACCTCTGCGTTTAAGGACAGCACCAGCACGCCGGGATACAGATTGCAGATGGCGCGCTGGAAGTTCTCGTGGGCCCTCCGCACGGCGGAGAGCACCTGCGGGTTAGAGGCAAACGGCTCTTTCAAAGTGGTGGGAATGTTCTGAATCAGCACGGAAGGGGAGCGCATGTCCGTCAGCAACAGCGGCCCCGCGTCGCTTTGGGGCGCCAAGACAAAACCCTGCCTCTGCAAAAGGTCCAGCGTCACGGGGTCGATTTTGCCCGAGGCGGGCCGCCACACGGCGTACCCGCAGTCAGACACCATGGCGCGGCTCAGTGCCTCGGTCAGCAGCAACTGACCCACGTCGTAGGCCGCGCCGCAGGACTTTGCCATATAAAGCCCTGTCAAAAGAGCGATTCGCCCGGCGGTCCGTTTGCGCACGTAATCGGCAAGGCCCGCGTCTCCCAGCGCGTCGTACAGTGTGGCGGTGTTCACCGTCCGCAGGGTCAAAAAGCCCAGCACGCGGGGCCGTGGCCCCTGCAAGCGGAGAATCATGAGGGAATCGCCCCGCTCAGGATGGGTGAACAGGTGCGTTTCGTCACCCACGGCGGCGTACAGCTCTTCCAGCAGGTCGCGGTCAGGCCGCTCCGCAAAGGAAAACTCCAGATCGCTGGCCCGCAGAACGTGCTTATACTGCGGCTCCCGGAGATACAGGCTGTTGCGGTAGATATAATCCTGTACCGTGGGGTCCACCAGGTTGGAGATGTCCCGGCCAAGGTCGATGTTCTCCCGGATGCGGGTGGAGCTGATGTCCTCCAGTTGGGTGGGCAGCTCCAATTGAAGCACCTTGCCCTGAATGCAGCTCAAATCCGGGTCGATTTCAATTCCCTCCGCGTCGCTGGAGCGGCGGAAGACAATGTGGTTGAGATGCTGCACGGACCCTTCCACGGGGGCCGCCCGATAGGAGGAGGCGTTGGCCACCACGTCGGACCCCACGGCCAGATACAGCTCCCGGCCGGAAAATACCTCCCGCAGGCGGTTCAGGCTCTGGGGGTCGGCCAGATTGACGGGGATGTCGTGGGGAAAGAGGTACACGCCGAACTGATCCGCCACGGACATGGACACAATCTGCCTCCGGACCAGAGAGGGCTGCGCTTTTTTCGACCACGAAAACTCGTCGATGGCGAGATAGACCTCGAAGCCCAAATCCCGGATGGCTTGCACAATCCCCTTGTGAGACAGGGAAAAGGGGTCGAAAGTGCCGGGGAAAAACGCTGCCGCGGGCGGGGGAGAAAAGCGGAAGGGCCCGTCGTCCAGCTCGTGGGCCAGAATGAAGCGGTAAATGTGGGAGAGAGTGGCCGCGGCGTAAAAAAACGTCAGCTCCCGCTCGGAAATCTCGTTCATGAGGAAGAGAATTTTTTTGGACATCAGGACAAACAGGGCTTCCTTATCCTCGAAGTCCAAGGCGTCAGAGGCAAACAGCCCGTCTCCCAGAATGTGAAGGGTGGTCTGGCGGACGGACTCCCGGCAGGAGGCAAGGCCCCGCAGCAGCAGGCCCGCCAGCCGGTCCCGCCGGGCGGAGACGGCGTATTCGTCCTCGTTGAAGCGCTGCTGGTATACCGCGTAGTATTCCAGCATCGAGCCGACGGTTCGCAGCGCCGCCGACACCACTCCCGCCAAGGGCGTGGAGAGCAGAAATTCCATCTGGCCCACCAGCTCGTCCAGCTCTCCCGGCGGGAGCCAAAGAGAAAAACGGCCCAGATATTCGGGGATGTATTTCGAGCTGTCCGCATCCCCTGTTTCCAGGGATTTGGAAAGCTCCACGGCAATTTCGTTCCGCCTCGCAGGCGTCAGCACCGGGGCAAGGCTTAAAAGGGAGGCGCCCGCCGCCTGCCGGACCACCATGTTTTCGCTGACCTTCATCAGGTTTGAAAAATGAGTGGCGATGTGGAGCACGTTCTGGTGGTTGCCCAGCTCCACCTGTTCCAGCAGGTACTCCACGCCCACGGCCTTCAAAATCCATGGCGTGGCGGTTTTCAGGTTATCCAGAAATACGCCGCTGACGGCGCTCTGCCGGCTCAAAAAGCCGTCCTGCTCCGCCGTGTCCAGCCCCAGCCGACGGCCTAGCTGGCTCTGTAAAAACAAAAGGGGTGTGCTTACGTCGCAATCCACCTCCGCCACGGCGGCGCGGATGCGCGTCCGCGTTTCCGCTCCCTCCGGCAGGGCCTCCAGCAGGTGGCGCAAAAGGCGCATGGCGGCGGCCTTTTGCTTTTCCGCGCCGTTTTCCAGCCAGTACAGGGCAAAGTCGGCAAAAGTCCGCAGCTCGTCTCCCCCGCATTGGGACAGGGGAAAGCTCACCACCGTGTCCATCAGGGCGAAGGCCGCCCCCTCCTCCACGGCGCGGGGGTCCGCGTAGTGGCGGAACAGCTCGGCGGCAAAGACGCACCGGTCCGCCCCGGAGGCGTGGTTCAGCAGGGAATCCACCGTCAGCTTGGCGGCGTAGCGGATTTTGCTGATCTGGGCGGGGGTTAGCCGGTGGTCGGGATAAATCAGGCGGGAGAGATAGTCCTTCCACAGGGCGAAGGGCCGCCGGTTTGCCGGGTCCGGCTCCGCCCCGCCGGGCCGCTCCTTTTTATAGCCGGAGTTGAAGCCCGCCAGCACCCGGCCCAGCAGGGCAGCCGCCCGGCGGCGAACGCCGCCGTCGGGAATCAGCAGCAGATCGTAGAGAAATTCCAGGGTTTGCTCCTTTTGGGAATGGGACCAATAGGTGAAATATTCCTCAAAAATCCCCAGATATGCCCCCAGCCGCGCGGCACTCTGCTCGCTGCGGGCGGATTCCAGAATGTTGGCGAACAGCCGCTCGTGGCCCAGCCGATGCATCAGGCGGAGGTTGTGGTCCACCGCCGTCAGCCGCAGGGCCGAGGCCACCTGATCCGGGCGCATCAAGGCCGGGTCGGTTTTGGGCGGGGGCGGCGTGCTGTTTCCCTCAAGGCGCACGTCCGCGCCGAAGGAGCGGACATAATTCTCAAAATCCAGAAGCTTTGCATAGACGTGGCGATAGCGCTGCTCCTTGGCGTAGCTCACGTTGTCAAGCTTGTCCAGAATCACGTCAAAGGCTTCCTGAATGGAATAGATGCGGGCAATTTCCTGCCCGCTCTCGTCCCGGGACTGTTTCACCCGGAAGTCGGCGTACACCAGTGCCAGGGACTCTGAGGACAGGTTTTCAAGCTCCAAATCCCACACGGAATGGTTGGCGGCGATGAGGCCGATGGTTTCCATCCCCCGCTGGGAAAACCACTGGTCGGTGTAGTGGTAGTGGAGGTAGGGCACCCGCTCCCCGGCCTTGCAGCCGAATTTTCCGATGTCGTGGCCCGCAGCGGCGGCAGAGAGCAAAGGGAGGTCCACGGACCCGCCCGCCGCGTGGTAGGGCCGCATAATGCTCATGGCCACATGGTGGACCCCGGCGATGTGCTCCAGCGTGCGGAAGGGCGTCACATCCCGGCCAAGGCGCATGGCCTCATATACATACTCGCCCCGAAAGCGCACCAAAAACTGGCGGTATTCCTCCGCCGTGCCGCTATGGGAAAGCTCTTCCTCCGTGCAGAAGGCAAAGTCAAACTGGGGGTCGAAGGGGAGCGCCTCCCGCTCCGCGTCCAGAAGGATCTGCAAAATGTTGAGATAGCACAAGGCCCCGTCGCGCTGCTTGGCGGTGTGCTCCACGTCCGATGAATCGTACAGCAAAGACACCGCCACGCGATAGGCATAGTCCATCCAGCCCTCTCTGGGGGGAACCGTCAGCCGGTTCAGCAGGGGGAGGGCCAGCGCCAGCACGTCCTCGCAGGTCAGTCGCTTTTCAAGGGCGCGCAGAGGGGCAAGCGCCTCGTCCCACTCCCGGGGCAGAATCAGCGCGGCGGCGTCCGCCCCGCTCATGGCCAGCTTGCGCAAAAAGGTCTGCGATGAAAAAGCACGGACTAATTTTTCCGTCAGCGGGTTGACACGCTCCATAAACTTCCTCCGATCCGCCCGTCCGGACGCGCTTGCGACTCCGGCGGCGCGGGCGGAAATTCCGCCCATATTGGTGTGATGCTGCCCAAGGCCCAAAGCGCCCACGCGGCATATCGTTAAAATCGCGTATGATTGCAGCTTTCCAATTATTATACAGCGATTTTGCTCCGTACAAAAGACGGCGGCGGCTTTTTCTTCACCTTTGGCGGAATTGCTGAATTTTTATGTGGGTTTTAGGAAAAACGGCAAAAGCACCCTGTCCCCGTCCTTTCCCCGGGGGAAAGCATTTCGCAGGAAGAGTGCACCCTGCGTGCGGCCGGAGGGAAAAAGACAAACGCAAAGGCCCCGGGAAAGTTACTTCCCCGGGGCCTCACTTTGCATCACCCGCAGGCAATGAGTGAAACGCGCAAAAAATTTAATAATGAAAATTTTTAACCACTGTCAAGAGGTGAAATGCTCGTGATTAAAAATGTGGTCCTCGCAGAAGCAGTGGTAGCCCGTGCAGCGGGAGCAGTATCGGAACTGGAGGTTGGGATACTCCGCGTCCGTCCGGCCGCAGACAGAGCACTTGTGGTGATAGCCCTGCTCCCGGGCCTTTTTTTCCTGCTGCTTGGCGGCGGACTTGAACTGGACGGTGCGGTGGGAATTCGCATGGGCGGCGTAGCGCCGATGGCGGGAAACCACACCGGTGATTTCCGTCCAGAAGAAGACGAAAAAGTTCAGCATCGCCACCACCGGCAGCAACGCGCCCAGCAGGTCCAGTTGAAAGGCTGCGGACAGAATATTCACGGCAAACAGCGCCGCATCCAGCCAGGCCAGCCACTTTACCTTCACGGGGATGACAAAAAACAACAGTATCTGAAGATCAGGATACAAAACGGCAAAGGCGAAGAACATGGACAGATTGATGTAGAAAGCGCCGTAAATAATACCGGTGCCGCCGGTGAAATACACGATCAAGCCCGTCAGAACGGACAGCACCATGCCCGAAAGATAGTACAGCGTGAACTTGGGCGTGCCCCATTCCCGCTCCAAAAGATTGCCGATCCAATAGTAAAAATAAAGGGACAGAATCAGAAAGAAAATGTTGCTGGCGTTGACGGGCAAGAAAATAAAGGTTATGAGCCGCCAGATTTCCCCGTGAAGCACATGGTAAGGGGAAAAGGCGAGAAAGGAGACGGCGGCGCTGCTGCTGAACCGGAGCAGCAAAAACGCAATCACATTGCCCGCCACAACATATTTCATCAGATTGGGAATGCCGAACCGGGGGTGGTTATAGGCGAACCGATCCACGGCGCTGTTAAGCTTTTTCAATGCAGGACCCTCCAAGCATACAGGTAAAATACAAGAGACATTATAACCGGGTTGGGCGGAAAAGTCATGTATAATTTTTAAATTTCCAATTTAAGGCCGTATTTTTATAGAAACAGCAAATTTTTTGAATTGCGGCTTGACAAGTGGGAAAAGATTTTATATGATATTTCCACAATTGAATCCCTTATCAAGAGTGGCGGAGGGAACGGCCCGATGAAACCACGGCAACCTGTCTTTGACAAGGTGCCAAATCCGGCGGAATCCGACAGATGAGGAGCAAAAGAACTTTTGCACACTTTCTTTGTTGGAAGGTGTGCGTTTTTGCGCTTCGGCGGCGCCGCCCCACGGCGGCTGGAACAAAAGAAAGGACGAATTTATCATGGCAAGACACTATTTATTCACCTCCGAATCCGTGACCGAGGGGCACCCGGACAAAATCTGCGACCAGATTTCCGACGCGGTGCTGGACGCGATTCTGGAGAAGGACCCTCAGGGCCGCGTGGCCTGCGAAACCACGGCCTGCACGGGCCTCATTCACGTGATGGGCGAGATTACCACCTCCTGCTACGTGGACATTCCCAAGATTGCCCGGGAGGTGGTTCGGGAGATCGGCTATGACCGGGGCAAGTACGGGTTTGACTGCGACACCTGCGCCGTCATCACCTCCATCGACGAGCAGTCCGACGACATCGCCCTTGGCGTGGACAAATCCCTGGAGAGCAAGGAGTCCGGCGACGGGGAGCTTTCCAACGGCGCGGGCGATCAGGGCATGATGTTCGGCTATGCCTGCGACGAAACGCCGGAGCTGATGCCCCTGCCGTTGTCTCTTGCCCAGAAGCTTGCCCTGCGGCTGACGGAGGTGCGCAAGAGCGGTCAGCTCCGCTATCTCCGCCCGGACGGCAAAAGTCAGGTCACGGTGGAGTACGACGAGAACAACCGCCCCGTGCGGGTGGACACCGTGGTCATCTCCACCCAGCACGACCCGGACACCTCTCTTGACACCATCCGCGCGGACATGCTTACCCATGTCATTAAAGCGGTGATTCCCGCCGACATGCTGGACGGCGACACCAAGTATTATGTCAATCCAACCGGCCGCTTTGTCAAGGGCGGGCCTGCGGCGGACACGGGGCTGACGGGCCGGAAAATCATTGTGGATACCTACGGCGGCAGCGCCCCTCACGGCGGCGGCTGCTTTTCCGGAAAGGACCCCACCAAGGTAGACCGCTCCGCAGCCTACGCCGCCCGGTATGTGGCGAAGAACATTGTGGCGGCGGGTCTTGCCCGGCGCTGTCAGGTGGAGCTGGCCTACGCCATCGGCGTGGCCCGGCCTGTGAGCATTCTGGTGGATACCTTCGGCACCGGCACGGTGGGGGACGATGTGCTGGAGCGCGCCGTTCGCAAGGTGTTCGACCTGCGGCCCACCGCCATCATCCGGGATTTGGACCTGCGCAGGCCCATCTACCGCAAGCTTGCGGCATACGGCCACATGGGCCGCACGGACCTTGGCATGAAGTGGGAGGACACCGACCGGGTGGAAGCACTGAAGACCGCTGTGAAATAAGAAACTTTAGAAAACGGGCGCGCCGGGGAAGGCTTTTCCCCGGCGCGCTTTCCGCGCGAAGGAGCCAGGTGAAGGACCCAGAAAAGGAACCCGCCGAAGATGGGGCCGTTGAAGGGACCGGGGACTTTTTATGTCCCGGCGCGCTTGTCCCGGCGGGGGAATTGTGGTAAGATGGCCGTGTTGTCATCGGCGGAGAGAACGGCGGAACCGGCGGCACAGCCGGCGGAGATTCCGCCGGGGATAGAATCAGCTTTTTAAGAGAAACGGGGATGTATGATGTTTCAAGCGGCAATTTTTGATTTGGACGGTACGCTGCTGAACACGCTGGACGATTTGACCGACGCGGCCAACCACGTCTGCCGGGAAAACGGTTGGACGACCTTTACGAGCGGCGAAATCCGCCATATGGTGGGCAACGGAATCCCCAAGCTGGCGGAGCGCTTTACCCCAGAGAGAGAGCGCACGCCGGAGGGAATGGCGGAGTCCGTCCGCCGGTTTATGGACTATTACGACGCCCATAAAATGGACAAGACCGCGCCCTACCCCGGTGTGTTGGAGACGCTGGCGGCTCTCCGGAAGGCGGGAATGAAGCTGGCTGTCTTCTCCAATAAGGCGGACGATTTCTGCCCCGCGCTGGTGCGGCATTACTTCGGGGACGTGTTTGACGCGGTTCGCGGAAAGCGGGATGGGATTCCCGCAAAGCCGGACCCCGCCGGGGTGTTCGACCTGCTTTCGGAGCTGGGCGTTTCGGTGGCGGCGGCCGTTTACGTGGGCGACAGCGACGTGGACGTTTTGAC
>JAEWML010000154.1 GCA_023393155.1 Bacillota bacterium | reverse complement strand
ACTATGAAGAGCTGTCCCCCTTCGACCCCGGCCGCCCGGCCCTGACCCTTGCCGCGGCGGAGCAGGTGGAGCTGAACGTGAAATACGAGGGGTACATCCGCCGACAGGAAAAGCAGGTGGAGGATTTTCGCCGCATGGAGGGCAAGTCCCTTCCCCGTGATTTGGACTACGCCTCCATCGGGGGGCTTCGCTTGGAGGCCCGGGAGAAGCTGGCCAGTCTCCAGCCCGCCGACATGGGACAGGCCTCCCGTATTTCCGGCGTGTCCCCGGCGGATATCGCCGTTTTGATGGTTTATCTCAGCCGCTGACTCCGCCTGACCTCAGCCCAGCCAAGCCATATAAAAATGCGCGCTTTGGAAGACGGCGCGCGGTTTACTTTCGGGACCAGGAAGTTATACTATGATTCTCGACTTGACGCACACCATCCGCGAAGACATGCCGGTCTATCCCGGCACTTCTCAGCCCGTGTTCCAGTCCACCGGAAATCTGACCCGGAACGGCTATCGGGAGACGCTGCTCCAATTTGCCTCCCACACCGGCACCCATATGGACGCGCCCTCCCACATCCTGTCCCACGGGTCCACGCTGGACGTGCTGCCCGTATCTCAGTTTTGCGGACGTGCGGCGGTGGTGGATGTGTCCGCCTTTGCCCCCGGTGAGGTCATCACGGCGGAGTTCCTGCGCGGCCTCAACGGCGCGGTGCTGTCCACCGACTTTGTCCTGTTTTACACCGGCTGGGAGAAAAAATGGGGGACCGACGCCTATTTTGAAGATACCTTTCCCGTCCCGGACAAGGAGGCGGCCCAGTATCTCGTCTCCTGCGGCTTAAAGGGCGTGGGAACCGACGCGCTGAGCGTGGACACGCTGGCAACCCCCTGCCGCCCGGTTCACAAGACGCTGCTTGGCGGCGGGCTTGTGATTGTGGAAAGCCTGTGCCTGAAAAAGGTGGTGGGCCGAAAGGACATGATGTTTTTTGCCCTGCCGATGAAATTTATGGATGCGGACGGCGCGCCCGTCCGGGCCATCGCGGAATTCCGCGATTTTTCGGAGAAGGAGGAGAGCTCTGATCCATGAAAAAGCTTCTTGCCATCCTGATATGCAAGGCGGGCCGCTTTGTGGGAAAGCTGGTGGGGCGCGGCAGCTCCCTGCCCGGCAAGTACGCGCTGCGGATCTGCCCCGACATTCTGCGTCAGGTGACGTTGCCCCCGCTGGTGATCGCCGTCACCGGTTCCAACGGCAAGACCTCCACCGTGGAGATGATTGCCGCCATTTTGCGCGCGGCGGGAAAAACCGTGGTGTACAACGAGGAAGGCTCCAACCAGATTGAGGGCGTGACCACCACGGTGCTGACCCACTGCACCCTGGGCGGCGTGATGAAGGCCGACGTGCTGCTGATTGAATCCGACGAGCGGTACGCCGTCCACAGCTTCCAATTTTTCCACCCAACCCATTTTGTGGTCACGAACCTGTACCGGGACCAGTTGACCCGGAACGGCCACCCCGAGTGGGTGTTTGACGCGCTTGCGCCCGCCATGTTTCCCGAGACGCGGCTGATTCTCAACGCCGACGATCCCCTTTCCGCCCGCTTCGGCGTAAACCGGGACAATGTGAAATGGTTTGGGCTGGAGCGCTGTTCTATTTCCACGGAAGAACCCTCCGGGGTCTACCATGACGGGGCCTATTGCCCGGTGTGCAAGTCTCCTTTGAAGTACCGCTACTACCATTTCAACCACATCGGCAGCTATTTCTGCAATGAATGCGAGTTTGCGCGGCCCTTTGAAATCGACTATGCCGCCACGGAGCTGGATTTGGATGAGGGGATACTGCGCATCGGAGACGCGCTGACCGTTCATCTGGCCTTCCGCAGCATTTACAACGTCTATAATATTCTGGCGGCCTGCGCCGTGTGCCATGAGTGCGGTGTGCCGGGAGCGGAAATCGCAAAGACCATCGACAACTATATCCTGAAAAACGGGCGGATGGTCCGCTTTCTGCTGGGCGCCCATCACGGAATGCTGCTCACCAGCAAGCACGAAAACTCCATTGCTTATGACACGAATCTGCGCTATGTCCGGGCTACGGAAGACCCCTGCACGGTGGTGGTGATTGTGGACGCGGTGAGCCGCAAATACTACACCAGCGAAACAAGCTGGCTGTGGGACATTGACTTCGACCTTTTGAACTGCGAGCAGGTGCAGCGGGTGCTTCTGTGCGGGCAGTATGCGTCCGACCTTGCGGTCCGCCTGTCCTTTACGGATGTGCCGGGAGAGAAAATCGAGCTGCATCCCGACATTGCCGAGGCTTGCGAAACCCTAAAAGACGGCGGGGCGGAGGACGTGTACGTACTCACCTGCTTCTCCGACCGGGATAAGCTTCTGGCTCATGTGGAAAAGGAGGCCGTGTGATGGAGCTTCGGTTTTTGCATCTCTATCCCGACCTGATGAGCCTCTACGGAAGCTGGGGGAATCTCGCGATTCTGCGCCGCCATCTGGAGGATATGGGCAACACCGTAACGGTGGAAGCGCTTCACCCCGGCGACGCCATGGATTTTTCAAACGCGGATTTCGTATTCGTGGGCGCGGGGACGGAGCGCAGCCAAAAGGCCGCCTTGGAGGATTTGGTCCGCTTTGGAAAGGAGCTTCGCTCCGCCGCGGACGACGGCGTGGCCATGCTTTTTTGCGGAACGGCCATGCAGATGCTGGGCCAGTCCGTCACGGACTCGGCGGGAAAATACTACATGGGTCTTCGGGTGGGCGCTTTCAGCAGCCAGCAGGGAAAGAAGCGGTTTGTGGGGGACGTATACGGACACACGGACCTGTATGAGGAGCCTGTGGTAGGCT
>JAEWML010000142.1 GCA_023393155.1 Bacillota bacterium | reverse complement strand
TTCAGCAGCAGCGTCGCCGTGAAGGTCATGAAGTAAAACGAGCCCTTTAAAATTTTGTCGGTGTTCTGAATCAGAAAGTTATACACCGTATCCGCGGCGGCAAATTCCTTGTCGTTCATCAGTCCGCCAAAGGCCTGATTCTCTCCGTGATACAAAATTTCATAGCCGATGGTCTGCTTCTGGGCGTTTCGGATGGGCTGGCGGACGATATACTTGTTCTTATTTCGGTCCTTTCTCATTCACACTCATCGCTTTCATGCTTTTTCCGTCGGGACCGCCTTGCTTAAAAGCTGGTCCATGACGGATACCAGATGTCGGATTTCGGGCTTGGAAAGCTGCTCGTCCGCGCCCACCTGCTTGCCCTTAATCCTCATTTCCTCGGAAATCAGGGAGGAGAACAAAACCACGGGAATTTTCCGCAAAATCTGGTCGCTCTTAATAAGCTTTGTCAGGTGATGCCCGTCCATCTGGGGCATTTCAATATCGGTGATGACCATGGCCACCTCTCCCGGTGCGGTTCCCCGTGCCTTCATCTGTATCAGCTCGTCCCACAGCTCCTGTCCGTTGGGATAGGTATGCAGGTTGGTATAGCCCGCCTTGCCCAGCGACTCCCGAATCATCTGGCTCAGAAGGAGGGAATCCTCCGCAAGATAAATGGGCTGGTCGCTGCGGGTCCGGGGTCCCATTCGGTCAATTTCGTCGATCTGAATGGAGGTTTCCGGGGCAATCTCCGCCACAATCTTCTCAAAGTCCAAAATCGTCACCAAATCGTCTCCGCACTGGGCGATGCCGGTGGCCACGCCGTCCGCACCGCCGGAGATGGTCTTATCCGGCTTTTGAATGTCCCGCCAGGAAATGCGGCTGATGCCCACCACGCTGTGGACCCGGAAAGCAACGTACATCATGTTGAAATTCGTGACGATAAACAAATCCTTGGTCTGCTTCTCCACGTCCGTGTCCACCAGGAATCTCGGCAGGTTAATGACCGTAATCACCTGATCCCTCGGCTTGAAAATGCCCTCCACCGCCGGGTGAACATGCGGCATGGACTTCACCGGCGCGGACAGCATAATCTCCCGGACCTTTGCCACGTTAATGCCGAAGAGATTGTCATTGACGGTGAACTCCATAATTTCAATTTCATTGGTTCCCGTTTCCAGCAAAATGTTGCTATTGCTCTGTCCCATAATGTCATTCCTTTCACGGTGCCCGCCCATTTACCGGAGGACTTCCGTCTCTCCGCGGGCGTGTCGGTTCCCGGCGCAGCACACTGTTTATTTAATTGGGGAATCCCCCCATAAGCCACCGGCTCAGAATTTAATTTCGGGATATCCATAGGACCGGATAATTCCGTTTCCCGTGGCGCCGTCAAACTCCATGGTGCGGGCGACGGTGCCGCCCACATCCTCCCAGGCCAGCCGGATCTTTTCCATCTTCAGAATCTGACGGACGCTTTCCCCGTTACGCTGGCCGATGTTGCCGAGGCTGCCGCCGGAAACCTCAAACATGCGGGCTCCGCCTGCAATTTTCGCCGTAATGGCCGCGCGGCTGGCGCCCTTCATCTCCATCTCCCGCAGTGTGGCACGAATACCGGTATCGGCATATTTAAAGGTGTTTTTCCGCCCGGTTTCCATGTTCAGCGGCAGCATAATGTGAATCAGCGCCGCCAGACGGCGATTCGGCTCGTACAGGCAGATTCCGATGCAGGAGCCCAGCGCATAGGTAATAAGCTTTTCACCGTCCTGCGTCAGTTTCATGTCGGCAATGCCGACAATCAGCTTGTCATTCATCCATTACGCCCAACTTTCGCAGGAGGAAATTCAAAGACCGGATATCCGGCGAAAGCAGCAGCCGACAGGGAACCTGCTTCCCGTCGCACACAAAGTTGCCGCCGATGGTCATGATATAGTCCGACTGGCCGCCGTAGGCCGCCATGGGCACCGTGAGAATCGCGCCCTGCATATCCACCGCGAAAGCGGGAACCGTCAGCCGGATGGAGATGTCGGCAAGGCCGCTGAGGGCGTTGATAAACGTGGAAATCATGATGTTACCCACCTCCACCAGCGTGGATATCTCCATTTCCCGCAGCATATTGAAGTCCGACACACCCTGTCCCAGCACATTGGACAGAACCAGATTGATGAAATCCATCTGCTGCACGGAGAGCATGATTCCGTTGATTTCGCCGCCAAGCTGGCTCAAAACCCCGGCGGTGATGGCCTCGGGCCCGCCAATCCACTCAATGGCCTCGTTATAGCCCATGATCCGCACCTCCGGCAACGTGATGCGGACCTCCTTGCCAATCATCTGGGAGAGCGCCGTGGCGGCGTTTCCCGTACCGATGCTCCCGATCTCCTTGAGCGTGTCAATCTCCAGCCCGTTCAAATCCTCATAACTTTTAATCTCCATGCGACTTCCCTTTCCGCGCCGGAGGCGCACCCTTAGGACCTGAGGTTGTTCACCGTAGTCTCAATTTCATCCGAAACGGTGACCATTCTTAGATTATAACTGAAACTGCGCTGCGCTTCAATCACTTTTGTCATTTGTTCCGCTAAATCGGCGTTGGAGGCCTCCAGCACGCCCTGACGGACCGTGCCGGTGCCGAAGCGGACCTGGCCGTTTTTCTCCACCGGGATATAGCGGTTGTCCCCCATGCGGAGCATCCCGTCGGTATTCACAAAGTCAAACACGCCCACCGGCTGCTTAGCCTCCCCATCCGTCACCTCTGTCACTGCGCCCTTGTCGTTTAAGACAAACCGGCCCATCCCGTCGGAGAGCATAAACGCGGTTTCCAGCACGGGGCGGCCTTCCTCGTCCAACTCCTGCTCACCGTCCGCCGAGAGCTTCTGGCGCTGAAACTCAGAAAGGGTAAAGGACCCGTCCCGCGTATAGGACACTTCCCCGCTTGCGGGGTCGTAAAGCCCGAAAAACCCGTCGCCGATGATGGCGTAATCCTGCTTCTGCCCAGTTTCGGCCAGCGCGCCGTCTGCAAAGTCCGTTCCCGCCATGGACATCCTCGCGCCCGAGCCATAGGGAAGCTCCGCCCCCTCCGCCCCGGCCACGTTGCCGTACATCAGCGAGGAAAAGCTGGGCTTTTGGGCCTTAAACCCGTATGTATTCACGTTGGCGATGTTGTTCGCCTGCACGTTCATCCGCTGCTGCTGCTGTGCCGCGCCCACCGCGGCGGTATAGAAAGAACTGTTCAAATCCGCTCACCGCCCTTTTAAACGTTACCCAAATTGGTGGCCGCCTTGGTCATTAGCTGGTCGTACATCCGGCTTACCTCCGCCGCGCTTTGAAACGCGCGCTGGGCGGTCATCATGCCGGTCATCTGCTGGATGAGGTCCACGTTGGCCCGCTCCTGCGTCTTCCACAAAACCGACGTCCCCGCCGCCGCCTCGGCGCCGCCGCCGGTGAAATAGCCTTGGGCATTGCGTGCAAGCGCGCCGTTGTCTTCAAAGGAGAAAACGCCCAATTGCGCCACAAGCAGGCCCTCCTCCGTGTAGATTCCGCCGGAGGCGTCCCCCGTAATTTTGTCGGTCCCCAGAAGGATTTCCTCTCCGTTGGGGTCCAAAACCCGGCTTCCGTCCGAAAGGCACAGATAGCCCTCCTCATCCAGCGCGAAATTGCCGGAGCGGGTATAAACCGTCTCGTCCCCGGCGTGGACGGCGAAAAAGCCGTCTCCCTGAAGGGCAAAGTCCAGGGGCATCCCCGTCTCCTCCAGCGCGCCCTGGGTATAGTCCGTGTAAAGCCGGCTGGGGGCCAGAATATAGCTGGCAGGTCCAATTTCAGCAGGGTTGCTCTTGTCCTTGTTCCCCACCCGGCTGACCACGTATTCCCGGAAGGTGGTGTCGGTGTAAGTGTCCGCCTTATATCCGGAGGTGGCGACGTTTGCCATGTTGTTGGAAATCACGTCCAGCCGCTTGCCCTGAGACAGCATGGCGGAGGTCAGGTTGTAAAAGCCCTTGAACATTTTATCACTCTCTTTTCTCGCCGCGCTCCGGCTTTTGTCCCATATAGGGGCCCAGATACACGCGTAATTTTTGAATGGCCCGGCTGTGAATCTGCGACACGCGCGGCTCGCTGATGTCCATGGCCTGCGCGATATTCCGCATATTCAGCCCCCGCTCGTAATACAGGGACAACACCATTTGCTCGTTTTTTCGTAGCGCCCGGATTCCGTCGCCCAGAAGCTCCCGCAGCTCTTTTTGCTGCACGCTGTCCTCCGGCGAAAGGTCCTCCGTCGCCGGAATGGAAACACCCGTGTCCCCCTCGCTGCGGCGTTCAAACAGCGCCTCCAGCGAAACAATGTTGCAAAGGGCGGCTGCGGCGGCGTCTTCCCGGTACTTCTCCACGCTCAGTCCCATATGCCCGGCAATTTCCTCGTCGGTGGGAAAGCGGCCCAGGTGGTTATTCAGGCTGCTCACCGCCTGATCAATCTCCCGGGCGCGGCGGCGCACGCTGCGGGGCAGCCAGTCCTGCTGGCGGGCAAGGTCGATAATCATGCCCCGGATGCGCTTGGGAACATAGGTTTCAAATCTCGCGCCCTTTTCGGGGTCAAACTTATCCACGGAGCTCATCAATGTGAGAATGCCCTCGTTTACAATGTCGTCCACTTGGGCAAAGCCGTTGTATACGCCGCAGATTTGCAGGGCGATGCTCTTAATCAGCCCCTCGTACCGCAGCACCAGCGGCCACTTATACGCTTCTTCTCCGGTTTGCTTATAAAGGCTCATCAGCTCGTCGGTGGGCAGGGCCTCCAGCTCCCGCTCCGTCAGAAGAGTTTGGGAGAGGGCTTCTTTCGTGGGATTGTTTAAAACAGCCGTATCGCTCACGCTACTGCCCCTCCTTTCGCAAAGCTTTTATAAACCCGTATGCGCCGCGCCTTGGGGTTTCATCAGACCTTTTCCACCGTCTCCTTTTTCTGCTGCATCGTAATGTTGCCAAGTGCCTGAATCTGAATATCGGTCGTAATTTCATTGAAGGACAGCACATACAGATTGGGGAAAAACTGAGACAGCATCCGACTTAAGTACACGCGGATGACGGGGCTTGTGAGAATGACGGGAGTCTGCCCCAGCTCCGCGAATTTTTTCACGGATTCTCCCAGTTGGGAGACAATTTGCTGCATCATGTCCGCGCCCATGGCCAAATACACGCCCTGATCGTTTTTGGTGAGGGAGGAGACGATTTGCTTTTCCACCTCCGCGTCCAGCGTCACCACCCGAAGCTGCCCATGCTCGCAGAAGCGGCGGGTAATGGTCCGGGTCAAAGCGGCGCGGACCGCCTCGGTAATTAAATCCGGGTCCCGCGTGGTATTCATGGCGTCGGCGGCGGCCTCCACAATGGTGCCTAAGTTTTTGATGGGGACGCCCTCCTTCAAAAGGCTTCGCAAAATTCGCTCCAGCATCGCATAAGAGATGAGGGCGGGAATGGTTTCCTCCACCAACTGGGGCGCGGCCTTTTTCAGGTTTTCCGCCAGCCGGATCGTCTCCTCCCGGTCCAACAGCTCGTACACATGCTTTTTAATGGTTTCGGAGAGATGGGTCAGCATCACAGACAGAGGGTCAATGACGGTGTACCCGTAAATCTCCGCCATCTCCCGGCTCTCCGGCAGAATCCAGCGGGAGGGAATGCCGTATGCCGGTTCGATGGTTTCAATGCCGTCGATCTCGCCGCTGGGAGCCGTGGGTTCCAGCGCCAGATAATAGTCCACAAGGATTTCGCCCTTTGCGACCTGCTCGCCTTTAATCTTAATCACATACTGATTGGTGCCAAGCGTTGCGGAATCATGCAGCCGCACCGAGGGGACCACAAAGCCCATGTCCTGCGCATACTGGCGGCGGAAGATGACGATGCGGCTGATGAGCCGTCCGCCCCGCGCCTCATCCACCAACGGAATCAGGCTGTATCCAAACTCCATCTCGATGGGTTCCACATCCAGCAGAGAATAGATGTTGTTGATGTCCTTATAATACTCGTTTTCACCGGGAGCCTTGGCAGCCTGTGCGGCCTCCACAGCCTCTTTCTCCTCCAGCGCGGCGCGCTGCGTTTTTTCCTTCTCCATGCTTTTCAGGCCCCGCCAGCCCCAAAATGTAAGCGCGGCGCCCACCAGCAGCAGGGCCAGATGGGGCGTGTTGGGCATGACCGCCAGAAACAAAAGCACAATCCCCGCCACCATGATGGCCCGGGGCTGGGCCTTGAACTGCCGGAGAACATCGTTGTTCAGGCTGTCCTCGGACACGCTGCGGGTGACAATCATGCCCGTGGCGGTGGAAATCATCAGCGCGGGGAGCTGGGACACCAGCCCGTCGCCCACGGTGGCGATGGAATACACCTGCAAAACGCTTGCGAAGTCTCCGCCGCCCTGCACAATCCCGATAATCAGACCCGCCACAAAGTTGATGGTGGTGATAATCAGGCTCATGATGGCGTCGCCCTTGACGATTTTGGTGGCGCCGTCCATCGCGCCGTAAAAATCCGCCTGACGCTGCACCTTTTCCCGGCGAAGCCGCGCGTCCTGCTCGTTAATCAGGCCGGAGGAGAGGTCCGCGTCAATGGCCATCTGCTTGCCGGGCATGGCGTCCAGCGTGAAGCGGGCAGCCACCTCAGCCACGCGCTCCGCGCCCTTGGTGATAACGATGAACTGCATCAGCACAATAATCAGGAAGATGATGACGCCGATAACAATATTCCCGTTGGTAATCAATTGGCCAAACGCCTTGATCACCGCGCCCGCATAGCCTCCGTTGGAGAGAATCAAACGAGTGGAGGACACGTTCAGTCCCAATCGGAACAGCGTGGTCACCAGCAGCAGCGAGGGAAAGATGGAAAATTCCAGCGCGTCCGAGATGTTCATGGTAATCAGCAAAATCACGATGGACAGCGAGATGTTGATAATCAGCAGAATGTCCATCATCATCGGCGGAAGCGGCAGAATCAAAAACAGGACAATGACGACCACGAGGAGAGATATGATGTTGTTGGCAAGTCTTCTCATCGCCGCGCCGCCTTTCCTCGGTTAATTTCCGGGTCCTGTTCCAGTGCCTTGGGGGGATTGGGGGGTGGGGGAGCCTGCGGCTCCAAAGCCGTCAACGGCTTTCCTGCCCGTCCAGCTCCATTTCCTTGCTTAAATCCCGGTTATTCATCCGGAAGACGTATACCAGTACATCCGCCACCGCGCCGTACAGCTCCGGCGGAATCTGCCGGTTCAGCTCGGCGGAGGCGTAAATGGATCGGGCCAGAGGAACATCCTCCACCGTGGGGATGCCGTGCTCCTCCGCCGTTTTTACAATGCGCAGGGCCACCTCGTCCAGCCCCTTTGCAAGGACCACGGGGGCCGCGTCCGTCTCCGGCTTATAGCGCAGAGCCACCGCCACGTGGGTGGGGTTTCTGATGACCACATCCGCCTGAGGCACCTGCTGCATCATGCGGGACTGGGCCATTTTCCGCTGGGCCTCCCTGATTTTTCCCTTAATTTGAGGATCGCCCTCGGTCTGTTTATATTCCTCCTTGACCTCCTGCTTCGTCATGCGCATCTGGCGCTCGTAATCCCACCACTGATAGTAGAAATCAAAGCCTGCCACGGCAACAAACGCAATGATAATCTGGAGAATCATGCCGCTGAGGCGGCTGAGAATGTCGCCGCAAACGGCGGTTATATCCGTATTTAAATAATTGGCAAAGGCAACCACGCACCCGCTGATAAACCTACAAATAATAATCAGAAGAATGGTAATCTTGATGATGCCCTTCCCTGCCTCCACCACGCTTCGCAGGGAAAACAGCTTTTTAAAGCCCTCCAGCGGGTTTAGCCGGTTGAACTTGGGTTGGATGGACTGCCCGGACACCAGCAGCCGGGTTTGCGCAAAGGTGGCCGCCACGGCCGTTACTGCCACCGCCAAAATGGTGGGCCCCACCGCCATAAACAGGGTGTACGCCCCCTCCTTGAGAAGGTCGGGAAGCTGCCTCTCCAGAGAAACGGAGGAGAGATTCCCCGCAAGGCTCATACATACATGGAAAAAGGAATCAAGCTGCTCCACAGCGCCCCGCATGGTGAGGCGCAGCGTCATATAGCCCACCAGCAGCGTGGCCACGGCCACCGCATCCTTACTGAGAAAGACGTTGCCTTTTTTTCGTTGGTCCCGTCGCTTTTTGGGGGTTGCCTTTTCTGTTTTGTTGCCCTCCGGCACAGACGTTCCCCCCTTTTGCCGACCCCCTTTTTAGGTGGCCAGCACCGTCAGCGTTTCCCGCACGGCAACGAGCATCTCATTTTCCGCCCGCAGCATAAATTCGCTGATAGGCGACATAAACAGCATCAGCAGCACCAGTCCGATAATGACCTTCAGCTCGATGTTGATGGAAAACACGTTAATCTGCGGAATGACCTTCATTAAAACGCCCATTCCAATCTGCCCCAGCAGCTCGGCCGCCAAAATCGGCACCGCCAGCTTCACCCCCAGCACAAAGCACTCGATAAACAGCTCTATCCCCGCCTGCATGGCGGCCTGTCCCAGCGCCGCCTGCCCAAAGGGGATGATCTCTCCGGAAGTAAGCAAAATACGCAAAAGCGTGTTGTGTCCGTTTGCCGCGAAAAACAGCAGCGTCATCAAAGTGGTAAACAGCGTGCTGCTGACGGACATGGAGATGTTGGAGGCGGGGTCGTATTCCTTGGACATGGACATGCCCATCTGGTTATCGATGATTTCGCCCGCCTGCTGGGGGATAAGGTAAATGAAAAACTGAACCGTCATTCCCACCATAAAGCCAACGCCCAGCTCCAGCAGCAGCCGGACGCCAAACTCAATCAGATGCGCCGGCACGGGCGCGGTCCCCTTGGTAAACGAGGCCACAAACCATGTCAGCACCAGCGTAAGTCCTGCCCGGAAGATGCCGGGGAGGTTTCGCCGCCCCAGCAGCGGATTGAACAGTACAAAGCCGCTCATCCGCATCAGAATGTAAAACAGCAGCGTAAGCCTGCCCCAGTCGATCATACCGCACCCCGCTTCACAGCATCAGCGTGAACAGATACCGGCTGTAATCCACCAGCGTGTTCATCATCCAGCCGCCGCCGATAAACAGCACCAGCCCGATGACCACCAGCTTCAAAACAAAGCCCAGCGTCTGGTCATGAATCTGCGTGACCGCCTGAAAAATGGCCACCAGCACACCCACCACCATGCTCAGAATGAGCATGGGACCCGCCAGACGAATCACCACAAAAATGCCCTGCCGAAGTACCTCGCCCGCATTCAGCTCCATGCTATCGCCCCTTTCTAATGGAAGCCCTGTACCAGCGTTGAGAACACCAGCTCCCAGCCGTTGAGCACGATAAACAAAAGCAGCTTGAAGGGCGTGGAAATCATGGACGGGGGCAGCATGATCATGCCCATGGACATCAGCGCGGAGGCCACCACCACATCAATCAGCATAAAAGGGATGTACACCAGAAATCCAATCTCAAAGGCCCGCTTCAGCTCGCTGGTCATGAAAGAGGGCACCACAACATGCATGGGAAGCGCCTTTGCCGCCGCCTCGTCGGCAGGCCGGTCCACAGCCCCGTCCAAATCACAGAACAGGTTCAGGGAAGAAGTCTCGGTATTTCTCAGCATAAAATCCTTTAGCGGAACCTGCGCCCGGTCAAGAAATTCCTCCTGTCCGATTTCCTCCGCCACATAGGGGTCGTAGGCCTCGGTCTTGATGGCGGAAAATACGGGGTTCATGGTGAACATGGTTAAAAACAGGGCCACCCCGATAAGCACCACGTTGGGCGGAGTCTGCTGCGTTCCCATCGCCGTGCGCAGAAAGGAAAACGTGATGATATACCGGGTGAAGGACGTCATCATCACCAGCAGCGAGGGCAGCAGGGTCATCATTGTGGTCAGGAAAAGAATTTGGAGGGCCTGTACGTTGTCTCCGTTGACATTGACCAGTGCGTCTGTCACGTTATGCTCCTCCTACTTCTTTCTCTGTTTCAAAACATCCCGCAACGCATCCCGAAAGGGAATGGGGGCTTCCGGCCCAGCCGGGGGTGACGCGGCCTGCGCCTCGCTGTCCCACGCCGCCGCTTCCTCCGCGCTCAGCTCCCGCAAAAGCGAAACCCCGCTGCCGGTGACGCCCAGCAGGAAATAGATCTCCCCCGCCTGCACCACCGCAAGGAACTGCTCCCGCCCCAGCGGCATCCGCTCCAGCAGCCGGAGCTTTCCGCTCCGACCCGGCAAAAGGCCGCCAAGCCCCGGTGCGCGCCGAGCCAGATATCGGGTAAACAGCCATGCAAGAACCAGCACGCCGAGGACAGCCGCCAGCATCCCCAAAAGGGCGCCTATTTCCTCCCACGGCATAAATCAGGGATTTCCAATGATGGAATTCACCGTCTTGAGCACGCGGTCAGCCTTAAAGGGCTTGACAATAAAGTCCTTTGCGCCGGAGCGCACCGCGTCGATGACCATGCTCTCCTGTCCCATGGCGGAGCACATAACCACGTTGGCGTTGCCGTCTTTGCCGCGAATGGTTTTCAGGGCCTCCAGCCCGTCCATGTTGGGCATGGTAATGTCCATGATGACCAGATCGGGGTGAATCTCCCCATATTTCTCCACGGCGTCCGCACCGTCCACCGCTTCAAACAGCTCGGTATATCCGTTCTTGGAAAGGGTGTCCTTAATGACCTTGCGCATAAACGCCGCGTCGTCAACCACTAAAATCTTAGCCATGTTAAACCTTCCTTTTTCTGAATCTGTTTTTTAAATTTCAGTTTCCCTGCGCGGGTCATAGGGCTTATCCCTTGACCAGCTCGTTGGGATCGGGGGCTTTTAAAACCTCGGTGATGCGGATTCCAAAATTATCATCCACGACAACCACATCGCCCTTGGCGATGCACTGTCCATTTACAAACAGGTCCACCTGATCGCCGGCCAGCTTGTTCAGCATCACCAGCGATCCCTTGGTAAAGGCCAGCACGTCCTGCACCTTCCGGCGGGCCCGCCCGATTTCCACGGAAACCTCCAGAGGAACCGACATCAGCAGATCCAGATTTTCCGCCTGCTGCTCGTCCAGCTGCTCGCCGTTTGCAAAGTGCGGCATCTCCGCCGGAACGGATTGAATCACCCTGGGCGCGTGCACCGTGGGGGCGGGGCCAGGGGCCGGATAATAGGGTTGAGGCGGATAATAGCCCGGATACTGCCCGTAGGGCGGCATGGGCTGCACCCCGCTGGGGACGGCCTGAGGCTCCGGCGCGGGATAAACCGGGACGGCGGGCTGAGGGGGAATCGGAGGCTGGGGGGCGGGAATCGGCTGTGCCGGGGACTGCATACCGCTCATCAGCCGCTCGATTTCCTCCTGATTCAGCGTGCCTCCGGAGGCGGCGGTGGCGGGAGGCGGAGCCGCCTGTGCACCGCTCATCAGTTTTTCAATCTCAGCCTGGCTCAACATTCCTCCAGAGGAAGCGGGAGCGGGAGGCGGAGCCGCCTGTGCACCGCTCATCAGCTTTTCAATTTCCTCCTGGCTCAGCATTCCTCCAGAGGAAGCGGGGGCGGGAGGCGGAGCCGCCTGTGCACCGTTCATCAGCTTTTCAATTTCCTCCTGACTCAGCATGCCGCCTGAGGCGGCAGGAGCCGGGGCAGGGCTCGGTTCGTTCTGCGCGCTGCTCATCAGCCGTTCAATTTCCGACTGGCTCAGCTTCGGACCGCCTTCCATCGGGGCAGCGAGTTGCTCCGCAGAGGTGGATTCCGGAGGCGCGGCGTCCTCGTCCTCGCCCAGTCCCAGACCGGAGAGCAGCTCCCTTGTCAAGTCCACCGACATGACGTTAATAAATTCGCTTTGCAGCACATTGTCGATTTTAAGCACAAAGCGCACAACCACGCATTTGCCGTCCTGCATGGGGAAGTGGTCTTTTTTAAACTGGTCAAAGTCCTGAAGCTCAAAGGACTCCGGCGTGGAAATGTTTACGGGAATGCCCAGAAAATCGGACAGCGCCGTTGAAGCCGCGCCCATCATCTGGTTCATGACCTCGCACACCGCGCTGATGGTAAGCTCGTTCATCTCGAACTCTTCGTCCGGTGTTTCCGAGCCCATCAGGATATCCACGATTACCTTCACATCGCTGCGGCGCAGCAGCATGATGTTGCTTCCCACCAAGCCGGATATGTAGCGGATTTCCACGCCCACGGCAGGCTCCAGATCGGCGATATTAAAATCCGCCACATCGGATACGCTGACCCTGGGTGTAGTGATCTCCACCCGATGATCCAGCAGGTTGGACACCGCCGTGGCGGAGGAACCAAGGCTGATGTTCATCACTTCCCCGATTGCGTCCAGCTCCATGGAGTTAAAAATGTTATCTGCCATCCTGTTCGACGTTCCTTCCCTCCGGCCCGTAATAGGTCCTTCCTATTTTGACCGCCATGTTTTTGTTGTGTATTCCCATCACGCCGTCAAACCAGCGCCGCCCGCCGATGTTGATATGAACCGCCGAGCTTTTGGGCCGCTTCAAATCAATCACGTCTCCCACGTTCAGGTGGTAGATGTCGCTGAGCCGGAGCTTTGTGCGGCAGATTTCCGCAATCAGATCGATTTCCGTAGTTTTCAGAGACTCAAAAATCTCTTTGCCCGCCGCCTCGTCCTGACTTCTGTGTGCTGTGTTAAGACGGCTGATTTCACTGAAAACGTTGGTCAGCACCATGCCGGGAAGGCATACGCTTATATGCCCGTCGCAGTTGGGAAATTTTGCTGTCAGGTCCATAATGACCACGATTTCGTCCATCCCCAAGGGCTGAATCATGGTGGGATTCGCCTCCACGCGCCCGTACTGAAAGTCCAGTTGAATGTAGTTCTGCCAGCTCTCGCCCATGTTATCCACAAAATACTGGCTCAGGCCCTCCAGAATTTTCAGCTCCAGATCAGTAAACGTGTACTCCGGGTCCAGCTCGTCGTCCACCTCGCCCTCGCCGCCCATCATCCTGTCGATCATGCTCAGCAGCAGAGGCTTGCTGATGTGCAGCAGCGCCGGAATATCCTCCACCACTTCTCCGTACTTGATATAGGCCAGCGTCAGAACATCGCCCTCGATCAGAGCGTTGGAAAACTCGTAATAGCGCTGCTCTTCGGCGGATTCCACGCTGATTTCGCAGCTTGTGTGCATCAAACCGTTGATACGGGAATTAAGATTTCTTGAATAATTTTCAAAAATGCTGTCCAGCATTTTCAGCCGGTCCTTGGTAAATTTGCGGGGGCTACGAAAGTCGTATTTTCTGTATTTTTTATCTTTCGACGTATCTTCCTCGGTCTCAATCTTCTCCCCGCTTCGCGCCGCGTTGAGCAGCGCGTCGATTTGGCTTTGTGAAAGCACCTCCGACATCGGCATCCCCCTCTCCCATGTATTCTCTTCTGCCGCCCCGGGGCGGCCGTATCATTGCGGGTCATTCCGCGGCGGCGCTGTCTCCCTGCACCTCGGCGGAAACGGGCGGCGGCGTTCCCCGTTCCGTATAATACTGCTCAATCTGATCGCCCAGCGTATTGGTCAAATCCTTGCCGGTGACAATCAGCTCCACCCGGCGGTTTTTGGCCCGGCCCTCCCGGGTGGCGTTATCTGCCACGGGGCGAAACTGCCCATAACCCATGCTGATCATCCGGGCGGGGTCCAAAATATCCATTTCCTGCAAATAAATCAACACCACCGCGGCCCGGTCGGAGGACAAAAAGCGGTCTACCGTTGGATTGTTGGGCTTTCCGGGGTCGCCTTGCGCCGTATGTCCCAAAACCCGCAGCTCGTCGATGGCGGGGCTGGCCTTGCCGATGATAACGCCCACATCCTCCAGAACCTCTTTGCCGTCCTGCCGCAGGACATAGCTGTCCCCGTCAAAAAACACGGCGTCGTTGAAGGAGATGAACACATATCCCTCGCCCTTGGTGACGGAGATGTTTTCCGCAGCCCCTTGCTGGGCGACATAGGACTTTAAATCCTGATAAAGCTGCTCGATGGAGGCCACAATCTGCGTCTGGGTCAGGCTGGACTGCTCGCCATCCGCCGGGGTGGTGGGGTCCGCAAGCTGTCCGTTGTTGCCGCTGTTTTCTGTAATCTCCTGCACCGCGTCGGGGTTGAAGCTCTGCACCAACTGCACCCACTTCTGCTGGTCGATGGTGGACATGGAGTACAGCAGCACAAAAAAGCACAGCAGCAGCGTCACCATGTCGCCATAGGTGTCCATCCAATTTGCGCCGCCCGCGTTTTTCCGCTTTTTCATATACCGCTCACCCCCTCGTGTTTCTCCAAATCATTCCTCTTTTTTCTTCTTGCCCCGGCTCTTTTTCTCGCCCTTGGCGCCGCCGCCCTCTTCCCGCCGATTTTGGTCCACAAAGGTCAGCAGCTTTTCCCGCAGGGACTTGGGGTTTTCGCCGGATTGGATCGACATGATGCCCTCCACAATAATCATCTTGCAGAGCACCTCCTCCTCGTCTCGCGTGCGCAGGTTGGAGGCAATGGGATTGAAAATCATATGAGCCAGCACGCAGCCGTACAGCGTGGTAATCAGGGCCGTTCCCATGTCGGAGCCGATGCTGGACGAGCCGCCTTCGCCGGAGAGATTCATGTTCTTCAGCATGTTAATGAGGCCTACCAGAGTGCCCACCATGCCGAAGGCGGGGGCCACGGAGGATCCGCGCTCATACATTCCCGCCACGCCGTCATGCCGGGCGGACATGCATTCGATGTCGTTATTGAGGATGCCCCGCACCTTGTCGGCGTCGTTGGCGTCCACAATCAGCATGATGGCCTGCTTGAAAAACGGGTCGTCCTGCGCGTTGGCCTTTTCCTCCAGCGCCAAAAGTCCGTTTTTCCGGGCCACCTGCGCCAGCTCCACCAACTGGTCGATGTAATACATGGGGTCGAACTTTCTGGTGTTCAGCATAATCCGGAAATGCCGCGGCAAATTCTTCAGCATTTTTGGCGGGAAGCTGGCCACTACCACCGCAAATGTGCAGCCTATGGTAATCAGAATACTGGCCGGGTCCAGAAAGTTTTTAAGCTGTTCAACGCTGATGGTAAAAGCGCCGGCGGCGTTGGTGGTAAACATCATGCCCGCGATCATAATGCCCATGGCCACTATCGTGCCGATAATATAGGTTAAATTCATCCGTCTCTCACCCCTGCCGGACAACGGGCGCAACCGCGCCGCCGCCCGATTTTTATAAGCGCCTGCCTGATCCCCGCGTACCAAAGACGCGCGGCTTCCGTGCGCACGGATCAGGCCGGCCCCGTGGAACCCTCAAAACGCTGCGTTTCTCTTCCTCAGCGCTGACCGATTACTCTCACCGCGCGGGAGATATCCTGCACCTTGGCGTTGTACTCCGCGATTTTGCGCACAATTTCCTCCGCCGTCTCCCGCACCAGATAGTAGCTGCGGTTCATCATCACGATTTTTGTCTCGGGGATCAGCTCGATGCACTCGATTTGCAGGTGGTTTACCAAAAACCTGTCACTGTTCATCTTTGTCAAGACAATCATACGCTTCTCCTTCCAAACGCCGGCATACCCCGGACACGGGGTTTCCCCCGTGTCCGGCGGCCTGCCGATAGGTTCCATGAGGTTCAGTTTCCGGACATTAACGCTTCATGTTCACCAGTTCCTCCAGCATGGAGTCGGTGACGGTAATGATCCGGGTATTGGCCTGATAGCCGCGCTGGGTGGTAATCATTTCGGCAATTTCGGTGGCAAGGTCGGTGCCTGAAGATTCCAGACCTCCGTCCTGCAGCGTGGTTTTGCCCGCGCTGCGGATGGGCACGCCGTCCGTGGTCACGTTGTTGACCGTGGCCGTCACCGCGCCGCCGATGGAGACGGCGGTGCATTTTCCGGCGCCTTCTCCGGCCTTGTAGTAGCCATTGTCCAAACGGGTGACGCCGCTGGGATTGGCCACATTTGCCAGCGCGATATAGCCAACCACCACGGGCGCGCCGCCATCTTTCAGGTTACCGGTGATTTTGCCGGTGGCCTTGTCGATGGCAATGCTGTCAATGGAGGCGGGCTCCAGCCCCCAGGCCGTGTCGGGATACACATTCATGCCGCTTGCCCCCGCATCCATTCCGGGATACACCACCGTCCCGGAGGCCAATCCGGAGGGATTGGTTCCATCCGCCATCAAAGGCAGACGGATGGGCACCAACTGTCCGCTGGTCTGGGGATTCTCCGCATCGGCAATCTCTCCGGCGGTGGCGGTCCCGGAATAAGTAACCCAGCCATAAATTACCTGACCCCGGCCATCCACCAGATAGCCCTGAGAGTCGAACTTAAAATCGCCCACGCGGCTCAGTTCCAAATTCTGGGCGTCCGTCTCCTCCAGCGTGTTGGCTGCTGTCCCGACGCCGGGCTTTTGCCCTGTGAGGAAAAAGCCGTCGCCCATAATCATGCAGTGCATGGAGTCTCCGTCGGCATTAAAGCTGGCGGTGCTCATGTCCATGGAAATAGAGCCGATGCTCACGCCGTAGCCCACCTGAGAGGGGTTCACGCCGCCCACCTGCGTTGTGCCGTTGGAACCGGCGGAAAGCGTGGTGTAAATTGCCTCGCTGAAAAGAGTCTGGGCCTTCTTATAGGCAGGGGTATTGATGTTGGCAATATTGTTGCCGATGACGCTGAGTTTGTTCATGTGGGCCTTCAGGCCCGCAATCGCGGAATACATTGCACCTGTCATGGAAAATACTCCTTTCGGTCGGCGCCGCCGGGGACTGGTCAATCGGACCTTCCCCAGAGCATCCTTCCGGTCCTGCTCTCTGTTTTACAGGATCACGGCGCCGTCAATGTTTGTAAAAATGTTTTCTTTCATCTCCTCGGGAGACATGGCGGTGATGACCCGCCCATTGGGAACGTTAATGATAAATGCCCGGGTGGTGTCGAAGGCCAGAATGTTGTTTGCGCCCTTGGCCTGTGCTTTTTCCACCGTGTCGTTCAGCCGGTCCATCAGCTGCTCGTCCACGAATATGCCGCGCTGCTCCGCCCGCTCTCGGGCGTGCTTGGAAAACGCGACGGACTGGCTCTCCCGCTGTCGCTGCAGCAGCTCCGCTCCGAAGGAGGTCTGCGCCGCTCCGGCGACGGAGGTTTTTGCGGAAAGCCCGCCGTTTTGCAGGGGGGATATCCTGTCAATCACTACTCTCACTCCTTTGACGGCCTGATTGATGGAATGAAACCGTCTTTCCCGTCATCAGGGTTCGGGGTCGGTCTGGTCGGGGTCTGCGGGGTCCGTATCCTCAGGCGGATCCACAGGGTCCGTGGGCGTTTCCGTCTTGTAGTCGGGCAGGCGGCCCACCGCCATGATACTGCTCATGCTGTAACTCTTTCCGTCCACAAACACCACAGGGTTGCCGTTGTATGTGCCTGTGCCGGTAACGGTGCCCACAATTTCTTGCAGCTTTCCGTCCGAATCGTAGGTGCCGATGGTCACTTCCTTTCCCACAAGAGAGGCCGAATAGTTCAGCGTGACGGCGTCCGTGATGTTGGTAATGGCCTGCACCATGGACATCTGCACCATCTGATTCAGCATATCGGTGGTAGAAGCGGCGTTTTCCGGGTCCTGATTCTGGAACTGGGCAATCATCAGTTGCAAAAAGCCCTCCATTTGCAGGCTCATCGCGTCGGACTTGCTGCTTCCCGTCGTACCAATCTTGCCTACGTTTGCGATATCGCCGATAAAGTCGCTCATTGAGTCGCTCCTTTCTTTAAAAAATCCGAATCGTTCAGCTCACCTGCCCATCCAGCGTCACAAGACCCAGCCGAAGCTGCTGAAGGAAATCCTCTCCGCTCCGGCGGCGCTGGTCCTGCTGGCCGCGGCTGTTCTCCTGCTGTTGGTGCTGCCGCTGGTCCTGCTGCTGATACTGTTGGGCCTCCTCCTGCCGCCGGACCTCCAC
>JAEWML010000014.1 GCA_023393155.1 Bacillota bacterium | reverse complement strand
TCTCAGAAGTACGGCACGCTGGAGCTGGCCAAAATCGAAAATATGCGCACCCAGGCAGACGCGCTGGCCGCCGGACGGCAGGCCCAGAGCACCGACGATCTCGACGCGGTGGAAGCGGAGCTTGAAGCGCAGACGGAGCAGGAAGCCCCCCGTGGCATTGCCCCGCCGGAGAAGAAATACGGCTTCTTGGCGGTGTGCGCCGGAGCGGGACTGGAAGCTTTGTTCCGTGATTTGGGAGCCGACGGCGTGGTGTCCGGCGGGCAGACCATGAACCCCTCCACCGAGAGCATCTTGGACGGGGTGAACGCCATCCCCGCCGAAACTGTGTTTATCCTGCCCAACAACGGCAACATCATTATGGCCGCCCAGCAGTGCGCCGCCCTGACGGAGAAAGACGTGGTGGTCATCCCCACCAAAACCGTGCCCCAGGGCGTCACCGCCATGATGAACGTGGACTTTGAGGCGCAGGACGCCGAAGCCCTCACCGCCGCCATGTCCGAAGCCCTTTCCTCCGTTACCACCGCCCAGATTACCTATGCGGCCCGAAACTCCGATTTTGACGGGTTCGACATCAAGGAGGGCGACTTCCTGGCTCTGGAGGAGGGTCGGCTGTTCGGCACCGACAAATCCATTGGCGCGCTGACGGAAAAACTGGCGCAGGATGCCCGGGAGCGGGGCAGTTCCTTCATTTCCATCTATTTCGGAGAGGACGTGTCCGAGGAAGACGCCCGGAAAACCGCCGAGCTGTTTGAGTCCGCCTGTCCTGACGCGGAGGTGGCGGTTCTCTCCGGCGGGCAGCCCGTATACTACTATATCATTTCCATGGAGTGAGTTTTCCCCATATTTCCATAAAAACCGGTCCCGGCGAACACTTTGCGTTCGCCGGGACCTTTTATTTTTACATAGAATAGAATAAACGCCGCGCCCGCGCGCCAAGGTCAAAGTCCCGTTTCCGGGCACAGCTCCCGGATTTTTGCCTGCAAGCCCTTTAAATCCTCAAACGTCTCCGGCCTTTTCGACGGGTCCCGCAGAAGCGCGGAGGGATGATAAAGCGCCGTCATCTGCACCCCGTCCCGGACGAACCATTGCCCGTGTTCGGCGGTAATGCGAAAGTCGTCCTTAATCAGCTCCTTCGCCGCGATGCGGCCAAGACACACCAGAATTTTGGGGTGCAGCAGCTCCATCTGCCGGTCCAGCCAACCCCGGCAGGCGGCCATCTCCACATTCAGCGGGTCCCGGTTCTGGGGCGGACGGCATTTCACTGTGTTGGCAACATAGACCTTCGTCCGGTCCAGCCCGATCATCTCCAGCATATCGTCCAGCAGTTGCCCCGCTTTCCCCACAAAGGGAATGCCCTGCTCGTCCTCGTTCTGCCCCGGTCCCTCGCCCACCAGCAGCACCTCCGCCGTCTCGCAGCCGTCGCCAAACACCACGGTGGTGCGGGTCTGCGCCAGACCGCAGTTCCGGCACCCCAGACACTCCCGCCGCAAAATCTGCCAATCGTCCATACCGCTCCTCCTCGCCCTTTATTTTTCTCCAAAGCGCCGCATGAATTTCCCTCCCCCGGACAAACTGAAAAAAACAGACGGAGGGTTTTCATTTGGCATACTGGTTCTGGGTCTTCATTTTTTACAGTCTTGTGGGCTGCTTTTTAGAGCGGGTTTACGCCCGCCGCACCACCGGAGATCCGCATCCTGTCCGGCGGTGCCTTTTGTTTCTTCCCCTGTGCCCGGTGTACGGGCTGGGGGCCATGGCGGTACTGGCCCTGCCCGCTTCCATGCGGGAGGGTTTGTGGCTCCCGGTTGCGGGCGCCGCGGCGGCCACGGCGGTGGAATTTCTCTATCACTGGGCCTGCGAGGCAATGCTTGGCGTAAAATTCTGGGACTATTCCCACGTCCGGGGCAATTTGCAGGGACGGGTTTGCATCCTGTTCTCCCTTGCCTGGGGCGCTCTGGCCTCCATGGCGCTTTTGCTGATTCATCCGACGCTGGAGGCGATCATCGCCCGTATTCCCCCGCTGCTCACCTTTCTCGCGCTGCTGGTCTTCACCGCCGACACGGTGTGCACCCTCCGCATTCTCTCCGTCACCCACAGCGTGGCGGCGCTGCGGGGAAAGGCTTAGGACTCATGCCTCCCTGGCGGCGGGAACCCGGGCCAGCAGCCAGTCGGCCAGATCGCGGTAAACCTCCCGCCTGCAAACATCGTTTAAAATTTCATGCCGCGCGCCGGGATATAGCTTCATGGAAACGTCCTGCACTCCTGCCTCTTGAAAGCTCCGGTATACCCGCGCGACGCCCCGCCCCCACTCGCCCACCGGGTCCTCTTCCCCGGAGACGAACAGCACCGGCGTTGCAAGATCCATTTGTTCCACATTGGCCTGATTTGTAATAAACGCAATACCTCCCAACATCTCACGGAACAGCCCCACGCTGGGACTTTCCCCGCAGCGGGGGTCCTCTTCATAAAAATCCACCGTCGTCTCATCGGAGGACACCCAGTCAAACTCCGTCCGGTTGGGGGCAAACGCCTTGTTGTACGCGCCGAATGCCAATCTTTGCACGAGGGGGCTGGAGCGTTCCTCCCCGATTCTGCAGCATTCGACGGCGGCAATTGCCCGTCCGACGGTCGTCAGCGCCGGAGACATCTGTCCGGTGCCCATCAGAATCACGCCGTCCACCGTGCCGGGATAGCGGATCAGGTATGTCC
>JAEWML010000001.1 GCA_023393155.1 Bacillota bacterium | reverse complement strand
TGAAATTCTGGAGCAGTTGCCGGAGGTGGAGCAGGTGGCGGTCCCCATCGGAGGCGGGGGGCTGATCTCCGGCGTGGCCTGCGCCATCAAAAGCCTGAAGCCCTCCTGCCGGGTGGTGGGGGTGCAGGCAGCCGGTGCGGCGGGGATGTACGTCTCTCAGCGGGCGGGCCGCCCGCTGAGGCTGCCGGGCGTCTCCACCATTGCAGACGGCATTGCTGTGAAAGAACCGGGAGATTTGACCTTTGCTTTGTGCGCAAAATACGTGGACGAAATTGTCACCGTAAAGGACGATGAAATTGCCACCGCCATTCTGGCGCTGATGGAGGACCAAAAGACCGTGGCCGAAGGGGCGGGGGCCGCGCCGGTGGCCGCCGTCATGTTCGGGAAGGTGGACGTGACCGACCGCAAGACCGTGTGTCTGGTTTCCGGGGGAAATGTGGATGTCACCACGCTGTCCCGCATTATTACCAAGGGCCTGTCCAAGTCGGGGCGGCTGGCGGAATTTTCCGCAAAAATTGCGGATAAGCCGGGAAGCCTTTTGGGACTTCTTCAGGTGGTGTCGGACACAGGCGCAAATATTCTCAGCATCAACCACTCCCGGGAGGATAAGCACGCCGACGTGGGGGCGTGCATCGTGTCCATGGTGCTGGAAACGCGAAACGCCCAGCATGTGGACGACATTGAGCGGGAGCTGCACGCAAACGGCTATGAGGTGCTGAGCAGGTAAAGGGAAGCTTTGCCCGCTTCGCGGAAAAAATAAAAGGGAGACGGCGCGATCAAATCGCGCCGTCTCCCTTTGTCTGCCCAATGTGCCGCTCCGTCAAAGACGGCTCGCTGCTGTTAAACAGCGCAAAAGGCTGGCTGCTTCCAGAGTTACCTGTTGGACCGCCGCCAGATTTTCTGGTCCTGTGCGGCGAAAATCAGCTCCTCCTGAAAATCCGGGTGCGCAATAGAAATCAGCAGCTCCGCCCGCTCCCAAGTGGAGCGGCCCGCCAGATTCACCGCGCCGTTTTCCGTCACAATGAAATAGGCCTGACTGCGGGGGTCCGTGATAATGTCTCCGCCGAAGTGGGGCAGAATCCGGGAGTGCCGGATTCCGGATTTGTCCATGTAGGAGGAGGTCATGCAGATAAACGCCTTGCCGCCCCGAGACATGGCCGCGCCGGTGAGATAGTCCAGTTGGCCGCCCGTGCCGCTGATATGGCGCAGCCCCGCGCTTTCCGCGCACACCTGTCCGTAGAGGTCCGCGGCAATGCAGCTATTGATGGAAATCATGTCGTCAATCCGGGCGATGGTTTCCGGCGCGTTGACGTATTCCAGCGGCGCCGCCGCAATTCCGGGGTTCTCGTCCACCCAGTCATACAGGGCCTGAGAACCGAAGACGATGCCCAGCATTCCCTTGTTGCGGTGGATGGCGCAGCGGGCGCCGGTGAGCTTGCCGGCGCGATGCAGCTCGTAGTACGCGTCGCCGCACAGCTCCGTGTGCATTCCCAAGTCCTTCAGGTCGGACTGGGCCAGCAGGGAGCCAACCACGTTCGGCATCCCTCCGATGCCAAGCTGGAGCGTTGCCCCAGAGGGGATTTGAGGTACAATCAGCTCCGCAATTTTCAAGTCCTCCTTCGTGGGCTTGGGAACAGGAAACTGGGGCAGAGGCGGATGCGTGCCTTCCACCACGAAATTTACCTCCGAGATGTGGACAGACTCGTCAAATCCGCCTAAAATGCGGGGCAAATGCTCGTTTACCTCCAGAATGACCACGTCTGCCTTCTCCAAAATCCCCCGCGCCACGCCTGCCGCGCAGGAGAGGTTGAAGTAGCCGTGCTTATCCATGGGGGGCACGCACATCATGGCTACGTTCACGGTGAGAAAATGACGGTAATAAGCGGTTATATTCCGAAAAATCATGGGAATGTAGTTGCAAAGTCCCCGGTCGCAGAGCGTGCGCTCATAGGCGGAGCAGTGCCACGAGTTATAGAGGAAGTGCTCCCGGCTGGGGTCGCACTCCACCGTCTGGAGGGGAGAGAAAATCAGGTTTCCCCGGATTTTGACATCCCTTAGCTCGTCGCGGCGCTTTGCCAGCGCCGCGTCCAAAAGCGCGGGGAAGCAGACGTTGGTGGTGTAGTCCACCCAGTCTCCGGACTTCACCGCCCGGACCGCCTCCTCCGGTGTGCGCAGCTTTGCGCGATAATCCGCAAAAATGTCCATATCGGCAGCGTCCTTTCCCAATCCAGCCCGTCTATTCAGTGGGCCGGTGCTGCGTTCAGTATAGCATCCAGACCTCGCGGTCACAAGATTTTTTTCCCGAACGCGTGGACGGATTTACCTCATCCGCGCCCGCCGACGGAGGAAAAGACAAAAGCAGTCCGTTTTCTTTCGTTTTTCACAGAAAAGCTTTTTTGCTTTAAAATCATAGAAGAAAGGAGCGGATAAAACGCAAGCGCATTGTAAGTGTTCAAAATAGGAATATTGCCAAAAATGCAAAGCTGTAAAAATAAAAATCCAAAATGAATATATATTCATAATATTATGAAATATTTAAATAAAAAATACATCAATTAAAAAGTTACAAAAATGGTATTTACTTTCAAAAATAATAAATCATTAAAACCTGCGTAAAAGTGGGTTTATGAACCGGGAGATTTTACGGCCCCAGCACAAAAAAGGAAAAACCCCCACAAAAAACCTTAAAAAACTATAAACACACAAATTCAAATGAGAATGCGTATTATGAACTTCGAAAATCGTGGGAATTTGCTTTCATACCGCAAAATATCTGTATAATTCGAGTAAAAAATGTAATTTTCGACAAAATATGAAGATTTTTGTTGCTTTTTATACTAAAACACCTTATAATATGACATTGATAAAACAGCCGCGCGAAGGATTGGAAGCCGAAAAATTAAAAAGGCTTTCTCCGGTGCGCAGCCAAAGGCAAAGGGGGCGGGAAGAATGGACTATGTAACCAGCAACTCAGAATTGATGATGGAGCGCTCCATGCGTTTCCTCTGGACAAAGCAGACTGCAATTTTGGATAATATTTCGAATGCGGAGACGCCGGGCTATAAGGCAAAATACGTCACCTTCGAGGAATCCCTGAAAAAAAGCCTGAAATCCGCATCGGGAGCTTCGGCCCCCGCGGCGGCGTTTCGCAGCGTGCTGGAAAATGCCCGGCCCACGGTTCGCACCGCGAGCAGCGAAAGCACCCGCATGGATGAGAACGGCGTGAACATGACGGAGCAGGGTGTGGAGCTGGCGCGGAATACCTATCAGCTTCGCTACGCAATGAATTCCATCAACAGCAACCTGAGTATCCTGCGCACCGCCATCAAGGGCCAGTGACCCGGCGGATTTGTGAGGAGGAAATGACATGGCTTTTTTAAGCTCTATGAACATCATCGGCTCCGGCCTGACGGCGCAGCAGCTTCGGCTGGACGTGGCGTCGGAGAATATCACCAATATGAACACCACCCGCACGGAGGCCGGCGGCGCTTACCGGCGCAAAATGGTGGTGCTTGAGGCGCAGGACGGGCGGGACAGCTTTCGCAATGTGCTGGCCCGCAGCTCTCTTTCGTCCAACGCAGGGTACAGCACCGCCGGGGGCGTCCGGGTGACGGAGATCGCCGAGGACCCCTCCGACCTGAAGCTGATGTACGATCCCACCCATCCCGACGCCAATGAAAACGGCTATGTGGAGCTGCCCAACGTCACGCTGGTGAAGGAGGTCACGGACGCCATGGCCGCCACGCAGGCGTACTCCGCCGGAGTCACGGCGCTGAACTCCCTGAAGACCGTAATCAATCAGGCGCTGGAAATCGGCAGATAAAAACAAAAAAACGCGCCGCACAAACGGGGGCGGCGCCCCGGCGGCGCTTGAGACGCCGGGAGAGGAGGGGTTTTGATGAGCACGGAATTTACAGGGATTCAATCCACGATTCGTCCGATTTCCGACTTGTCCGCTCTGAGCGGCGCGCAGAAAACGGACGGCGGGAAGACCGGGGAAACCAGCGGGGTTTTTGCGGATATTTTTCAGACGGCCATCGACAATGTGAAGTCCACCGACAAGGAGATGATGGAAGCGCAGTACCTTCTGGCCACGGGCCAGTTGGACAATCCCGCGGAGGCGACCATTGCCGCCACGAAGGCCACTGCCGCCGTGGAGCTGCTGATTCAACTGCGGAATAAGGCATTGGACGCCTATGGCGAGCTGAATCGAATCAGCCTGTAACGGACGGCTTTTAAAGTTTAGGTGGGGGTAAAGCAAATTGCAGGAGACGCTGAAGGGCTTTGGCGGAAAACTGAAAGAGTTTTTTGCCAAGATGAGTAAAAAGACGCGGATAATTTTAGGCTGCGCGCTGGGCGCGGTGATTTTGGCGGGCGTCATTTTTGCCGTTGCCATGAGTCACCGGCCCTACGCCGTTTTATTTACGGGCCTGAGCCCGGAGGAGGTCACCTCCATCTCTGCTTATCTGCGGGATAACGGCGCGACTGATTTTCAGATACAGGGCACGGACACGGTTTTGGTGCCCGAGGCGCAGGAGGAGCAGTTAAAGGCGGATTTGCTGTTGGCGGGGTATCCCACCTCCGGCTTTGCATATGAGACATATCGGCAGGGCGTGGGCGCTATGTCTACGGATTCCGACCGGCAAATGGCGTATTTACAGGACTTGCAGGACCGGATGGCGGGCGTCATCCGGCGCTTTGAGGGCGTGAAATCCGCAGTGGTCAACATTACACAGGGAGAGGACCGGCGCTATGTGCTGGACAGCGGCAATATGGTAAATGCCTCCGCCTCGGTCTTTGTGACCATGCAGGGGAACGGGGCGCTTCCCGACAAGGTGGCTTCCGCCATTCGCTATCTGGTGGCCCACTCGGTAAAGGGGCTTGTGATTGACAATATCGCCATTTCCGACTCGCTGGGCAACGTTTATTCCGGCGCCGCCGGCACGGCGGGGGCGACGGACGCGTCCGAGCTGAAGCTGCGGCTGGAGGAGCAGGTGGACAATAAGGTCCGCTCCCAAATCATGATGGCTCTTACCCCGTTTTACGGCGCGGACAACGTCCGCGTGGCGGTGAGCAGCACCGTGGATGTGGACCATATAGTGGGCGAGAGCACAAAATATACGCTTCCCGACTGGGCGGGCGACGGCTCCACCGGTGGAGAGGGGATTATCGGCTCCAAGGTCTACGATCAGGAGGTTGTTCGCGGAAACGGCGACACTGTCGGCGGCGTGGTGGGAAACCAGACCAACGCGGACATCAATACCTATGTTGAAAACCAGACC